>DATIOS010000016.1:0-6751 GCA_035472915.1 Thermoanaerobaculia bacterium | reverse complement strand
CTGGGCGCTGCCGGACCTGGGCGCCGCTGCCGGGGATAGGTGCCGGAAAGGAGCCAGGCTCTTTTTGAGGTGGGGCGCACTGCGGCGGCCTCGTTCACCTGCGGCAAGAAAGGCTACTGGGACTGCACCCGGTACTGGACGGCGGGCACCGCCTTCCGCTCCATGTCGGGGCACCAAGATCGAGTGTGGCGGCGGCGTCTTCTGGCTCGGGATCCCGGGGTACTGCGGCGACTTGAGCCACAGCCAGCCCACCAGCTGGATCGACATCGTCGGCGGCCTCAGCCAGTCCTGCGACGACCAGGAAAGGAGCCAGGGCATTCTTGAGGAGTAGCCCGCCAGGAGCGTTTCTTGTGCGAGCTGTGGTCGCTGGCTTGTCAAGGAGGATCGTGAGGCTCAGGCGAAGCCTCTCCGCGCCGAGCTGGTATGAAAGCTCGGCGCGGCAAGGGGCAAGGAGCGAACATTCTTAAGGCCTGAGCGAGCTCTTCGTCACGTTCCCTCCTTCTGCTGCACCTTTTCAGGTAAAGGTGCGAGATCGGTTCCACGGTGGACCGGCCGCGCACGCTTCGCCAAAGGGAGATTCCAGATGAGAGTCAAGCCCCAAGGATTCGGGATCGTGTTGCTGGCCGCCGCCTGTGCCTTCGCCTGGAGCGGCGCCGCCCATGCTGCGTGCGGCGAGGCCAGTTGCGTCGCCGCGCAAGGAACCTACATCAGCCATTTCACCGGGGCGAACTGTGACGGCACCGAGTCGTACTACCTGCCTTACGACGGCTATGCCTACAACTGCCGGCCGTGGAACGGCACTGGCGATTGCGGCACCATCCACCGCACCGTCACCAACCGGTCTTATCGCTACAACGGCCAGTGTTACGCCAACGCCTGGCCGTCCGGCAATACGCTCAGCGATTTCGTCACCGTCTACCGTTCGGCTTCCGTACCACCGGTCGCCTGCGGGTATCCGACGACTTCCAGCGGTACAGCTCCTCTCGGCGTCTGGTTCTATGGCAATTGCAGCTACGATCCGGATGGCGGATCAATCACGAACTACGAGTGGGATCTCGGTGACGGAACCTTCGATTGGGGGTCGAACTTCACCTATCACACCTACAACTATCCGGGAACCTATTCGGTCTGGCTCACCGTCTGGGACGACGAAGGGCAGATAAGCAGCACTTTCATCGGCACGATCTACGTCTATTGACGAGAGGTCAACAGGCTAAGAAGCCGGCGCATTCTTGGAGTTGCGCGACTCCGAGGGCGGCGGAGGAACCGCCGCGCTCCCTGGTGCTGCTGTTCTTCCACGCCGGCAGCTGGGTTTCCGGCAGCACCGAGTGGAAGTACGACACCGCGCGCCGCTTCGCCCGCTTGGGGATCGTCACTCTCGCGATCGACTACCAGCTCTCTGGCGACGGGGTGACTCCGATCGATTCCCTGGACGAACACTTGCGCTGCCTTCCACGGAGTTGCGCCCTACGCCCTCGATCCCCACAACGCCGCCCGCCTCTGGGAAGAGTCACTGCGTCTTCTCGGCTGAGCCGGGAAGCTGAGGAAGAAAGTGTCGCAACGGGTCGCAGAACGACGACATTTCGCCCCGCGACTCCGCGACAGGGTCGCTGACTTTGCGCTGGATCTATGGACTCTGCGATGAATCCAGCCACTCTGCGACGGATCTGCTGACTCTGCGACAGGGCTTCGTACTCTGCGACGGATCTACTAGAGACGACGCGAGAACCAGGGCCCGCCGCCCGCCGTCAGGCATGGCGGTCGCCGGTTGGGTAAACTCTTGACGATGTCTTTCACGGCGCTTGGCTGCAAGGTCGATCCGCTGCTGCGCTCGGTCACCGATGCGGGCGGCCATACGACGCGCCTCGAGCCCAAGGCCTGCGATCTCCTCGAGCTGCTCGCCGGCCGGCCCGACGAGGTGATCTCGGTCGAGCAGCTCATCGAGTCGGTCTGGGGCGGCAAGTTCGTCACCTCCGACGTGGTGACGGTGGCCGTTCACGCGCTGCGGCAGGCCTTTGGCGACAGCGCCCGCGAGCCCCGCTTCATCGAGACGGTACGCGGCCGCGGCTATCGCTGGATCGCGCCGCTCGATCAGCCCGAGCCCGCCGGCGAAAAACCGGCCGCGGCTCGCCGGCTCTCGCCGGCCGTGGTCTCCCTCGCCGCGCTCCTGCTTCTTGTTTCCGCGGGCTGCGCCTGGATTCTTCTGCGCCGGCCCGCGCCGCTGCCGTCGATGACCAAGACCCAAGCCGTGTTGCGGGCCCATGCGCGGGGACTCTTCTTCAGCGACCGGCGGACCCTCGCCGACATGGACAAGGCAGTCGAGGAGTTCCGGCGCGCCATCGCCGGCGAGGCACGGTTCGCCGAGCCCCATGCCGCCCTCGCCGAAGCGCTCGTCCGCCGCTTCGAGTGGACCAACGTGGTGGCCTCCGACGCCGAGGCGGAGGCGCGCCGGGAAGCGGCGCGCGCGCTTGAGCTCGACCCGCGGTCTGCCCTTGGCCATGCCGCTCGCGCTTCCGTGCAGTTCGTGCTCGACCGCGACATGACGGCCGCCGAGCAGAGCTTTCGCCGCGCCATCGAGCTCGACCCGGCGATCCCCAGTGTGCGGCGGCGTTATGGCTACCTGCTGGCGGTCAACGGTCGCCTTCGCGAAGCGGTCGACCACACGCGTGCGGCGGCCGAGCTCGCGCCGACCTCCTCGTCTACCCTCGCCGACCTCGGCTGGATCGAGTTGCTCGCCGGCGATGCGGCGGGGGCGCAGCGCGACCTGCGCGAGGCCCTTCGCCTCGATCCGACCAACGGTGGCGCGACGATGTCGCTGGTCAAGTGCCTCGACGCCAGCGGTCACGAGGCCGAGGCGTGGTCGGAGCTGCGCCGCGGGCTGACCGTTTCCGGCATGCCCCCGACTTTCCTACAGACGAGCGAGGCAGCATACGCGGCGGGTGGGTTGCGCGGCGTCTACGAAAGCTGGGCGCAGTCCGGCGCGAAGCACGGCCTGCCCCGCTTCCTGCTCGCGATCTACACCGCGCAGGCTGGGCGGCGCGACGAGGCGCTCGCGCTGCTCCGGCAATCGGTCGAGCGGCGCGAGCCCATGACCTTGTGGATGACGGTGCATCCGGCCTTCGCGGCGCTGCATCACGATGCGACCTTCCTCGCGCTCGCTCGTCGAGCCGGTGTCGGTGCCGCCGCTTATTGAGCGGGAAGCCGAGCGGGTTGAGCGGGAAGGGCGATGCCCTCCCCGGAAGGGGCGGTGAGGTCGTCGTTCCACATCAGGTTTGTGCCGGCGGCGGCGATTAACCGGGCCTGGGGCGTGAGGTCGAGCGCCGAGGCAAGGACCCCGACCATGACGCTCTTGCGGTCCTCACCCAGGCGCAGGGCGACGTCGGTGGAGAGCTTCTCCAGATGCGAGGGGATCGCTCCCATGGCGTCGGTGACCCCGATCCGCCCGAAGTAGCCGTCCCCCTCGCGCACCACCCAGGCGGTCACCAGGCGGTCGAAACGGAAGTGCGATCCCTTGCCCCACCACGCGGTGTCACCCCCCGGGTCGCCGTCCCGGTCGACGGCGACGTTGAGACCGAACGACGGCGGCAGCTCCTTCTCGAAAGTCAGGCGGAACCAGACGCGCTGCGGGTCGCGCGCGAAATCGAGCGCGCGCAGGTCGGGTGCCTCGGGTTTGGCGCCATCGCCCGCGGCGTCGCTGCCGAGCGACTGCCAGGCCAGCGCGCTGACGGCCGTCGCCGGCGCCCAGGCATGATGCTCGACCCGGAAGCCCAGCTCCCGGGCGAGCTCGGAATCCGGCCGCAGGGCGATCAGGCGCGCCACGTCGGCGCGGATCGGCGCAACGTCGGGCATCAAAGCCTGCAACCGCACCATCGCGTACCAGGCGTGCGCCTGCAGCTCCCAGAAGTCCGGACGGGCGTTCGCGGCGCCCGGGCGGGTGTCGAGGCGCCGCACCAGGTCGGCGTAGACCTGGACGCCCTCCGGCCGCGCGGGTCCGGCCGGATCCATCGACCGCGCCAGTCCGTTGAACACGCCCACCGGGGTCGCGGCGGAGTCGACTTCCAGGGCCCGCCGAAGCCGTTCGAACATCACCGTGCGCATTTCGGGCGTCGAGCTTCCGAGCATGAAGGTGGAGCCGCGCAGGGCCGTGCTGAGCACGAGCGCCTCCGGGCTGTGCTCGTCCAACGCCACGGCGCGGTCGGCGTGGAGGATGCCTTCCACGGCGAGGCGCCGCAGCGTGTCCAGCGTATTGTGGCCGGTGTAGATCTGCGCCCACGCGGAGAGGGCGATGAGGATGTGCGCGTCGCGCGCCAGCCGGGTGTCGCCGGCGGCCTCGCCTTCGGCCGCCAGCCGGGCGGCCCGTTCCCGCCCGAGGCGCAAACCGTCGTCGTCGTAGCGGATGGCGGCGTCTTCGATAATCTCCCGCGTCAGCGCGACCTCGTGCGCGGGATCGCTTCCGGCGGCGGTGGCTACCAACAGGAATAGCAGAATGGCCTTCATTGACGTCTCCTTTCGGCGCCACGATGCAGCCGACGAGGCGGAGCCGTCCTGAAGATTGGCTGAGGATTCGTTGAGGAGGGGCCGCTTCCAGCATCCCTCGACCCTCACCGGAGGGCAGAAGCCCGGCGAGAAACTCCCGCGGGCGTTCGGCTGGGATCGGGCGCCACCCAAAGTTGCCTATTGTCCGCTGAGCGGCTCGGCCACCCAGGGGGATTTCTTTTCAGTCAGCAATGAGTTACTATTAACTTGTGCGTGAAGTAAGCTTGGTCAGGTGCACATGTCTGAGTAAGCGATTGAATGCGGTATACGCCGGTCTTAGTCATTGGATCGGAGGTTTGGTATGAAGACCAGCCAATGGGAAGTTCGCGGTTCTAACGGACATGCAGTCTATCTTCTCCAGCCAATCCTCCTGGGCCTTCTGGCCTCGATGTGCTTGGCCCCGCGGGCCTACGGTCAGTGGCAGATTGTCAAGATTGCAGATTTCAATACACCAATTCCCGGTGTTCAGAATCATACTTTCGACTACTTCAGCGCTCCCGCGATTTCCGGCGACAGCGTGGCTTTTTACGGGAGAAGCGGCGACTTCCATGGTCCCAATCAAGCGGGTGTCTTCGTGGCCGAGAACGGTTCCCTTCGTATTATAGCTGATATTTTCACTCCAATACCCTCCGGTAGTGGGTTTGACTTTGCTAGGTTAGACGCCCCATCAATCAGCGGGAATCAGATTTCATTCTGGGGGCAGTATCCCGCGTTTCCTCTCCAAGAAGGAATTTACACTGAGACTGGTGGTGGTCCTCTCCAGGTTGTTGCGGATGTGAACACAATGATTCCAGGCGGCACAGGAACCTTTGCCGCAGGCGCTTTCTCGGCGATTCAATCAACCGACTCGGGAAATGTCGCCATCGTGAATTCAGGGCCTGGGCAAGAAGGCGTCTTTGCTAAGATCAACGGGAATCTGAGAGCGATAGCCAATCTGAGCACGAATATTCCGGGAGGGCAAGGAACTTTTTCAATCCCTTCAGGCAGCTTGGCGTTTGACGAAGTGACCTTGTCGGGAGTCAATGTTGCATTCATCGGTAGAGGAGCTGGACAAGAAGGTGTCTATTCGAACATTGGTGGTTCGTTGCGCGCGGAAATCGACCTCAATACGGTCCTCCCCGGTGGAGGCGGGCATGCTACTTTATTGCGCAGTCCATCGCTCCAGGGTGAGGATCTCGCGTTCTTCGCCTTTGGTGAGGCTTCTGTCGAAGGCATCTATGTGAAGCAGAGTGGGATGCTTCGCGTGGCGGCAGACTCTCATACGCCAATTCCTGGAAGGCAGGCCAACTTTTCGCAATTCGACGTATATCCCTCCCTTGACGGAGGTAACGTAGCCTTTATGGGCTCTCCGAGCTTCGCTCAGCCCTATGAGGGAATCTTCGCTTACTACTCCGGAGCGCTGGTGAAGGTTATTGATACTGATGACACCCTTAGTGGAAAGACCATTGCCCACTTCATTTTGGGTCCTCGAGCGCTGAGTGGCCATGAGGTCGCATTCAAGGTCGTTTTCAGCGACTTTTCTCAAGGCATCTTCGTTGCCGTTGCTCCGTTGAATTTCCAAGACGGATTTGAATCTGGCGATACCTCCGCGTGGTCGGGCACTACCAATTGACCACCGAACAATAAGGGGACCCCGAAGAGCCCTGGGGCCGTCACATTCTTGGCTCGCTCGGCAGGAGCCCGCGCCGTTCAGTGGTTCACGCCCCCGTGGCAGCGTAATCGTGAACCGGGCCCCCCGCCCGCTTCGATTCGCAGCCTCGATCCGTCCTTCGTGCGCCTCCACGATCCGCTTTCAGATGCTCAAGTCCAGGCCGTACTCACCGCCGGCCGGAGGGCGATCAGGCGCGCCACGTCGGCGCGGATCGGCGCCACGTCGGGCATCAAGGCCTGCAACCGCACCATCGCGTACCAGGCGCGCGCCTGCAGCTCCCAGAAGTCCGGACGGGCACTCGCGGTGCCCGGGCGAGCGTCGAGGCGCCGCACCAGGTCGGCGTAGACCTGGACGCCCTCCGGCCGCGCGGGTCCGGCTGGGTCCATCGACCGCGCCAGTCCGTTGAACACGTCCACCGGGGTCGCGGCGGAGTCGACCTCCAGGGCTCGCCGAAGCCGTTCGAACATCACCGTGCGCATTTCGGGCGTCGAGCTTCCGAGCATGAAGGTGGAGCCGCGCAGGGCCGTGCTGAGCACGAGCGCCTCCGGGCTGTGCTCGTCCAAC
>DATIOS010000015.1:0-7370 GCA_035472915.1 Thermoanaerobaculia bacterium | reverse complement strand
CTGTAGGAGTAGACGACGTCGACGCTGTAGGTCGTGCTGTCCGACCCCGAGTGCTCGCCCACCTGGCTGGAAAGGACCGTGCAGGTCGTCTCTTGCCACGACCGGGCGGCGAAGCTCTGCATCGCCGCCCGTAGAGTGGTGAAGTAGAATGCGGCAAACCCCACCAAGAAGAAGATGGCGAAGAACGCTACCAGGCAGCCGCCGGGAAAGCTCCCGGTTCGCCGGCTCGAGAGGGGCTGAGTGACCATACGGTGGAAAGGATTGTACGCCGGGACGCCTCTTTTCCACTGGATCCCGGGAGCACGCTGCGGGAGGGCGGCCTAGGGCCGCCCTCCCGGAATGCTGTTTTCTGTCGCGCGGCTCTAAGAACAGCAGCCGCACCCGTCTCGGCATGCGCCGCGCTCCGCGGTCAGCGTGCCAAGCATGTTGACGCCGACAGGATTGACCGGATGGGAGTTGACGTCGTTGTACACCACCAGCTCCAGGCAGTTGCGGCCCGGCAGGAACCCGCTGGTCACGGTCAGGGCCTGCGGCGGGCCGCCATAGTTCCGCGGCACGTTCGGCTGGCTGAAAAGATAGGGCGGCATCACCCAGGCGCCGTTCAATCGCACCCAGGCATAGTCGTCGACCAGAACGCTCATGTTCAGATGGGGCTGCGTGAAACCTGAGCACAGCGTGAAGCAGTACTGGAACAGGTACCAGCCAGGCGCGAACACCGGCTTATCGTTGACATTGCCACGCGCGCTGATCCATCTCGAGCCCGTCTGAGTCGTCCACTGCGGGCTGGACAACCGATCGGCATCCTGGATGACGGTTGCCTGGCACGGAGTGTTGACCGAGGTCATCGGCGAGCTCGTAATCATCCAATCCGCGACACCGGTACTGATGTCCAGCTTGAGGTCGAGGCAGGCTTCGATCCTTCGCGCCGGCACTCTCTCCGTGGAGAAGACGAGGCCCGAAGAGGGCGCCCCCTTACCCACCGGCAAAGCGGTGTAGACGGCGACGACATCCAGCTCGCAGGGGGATTCGATGACGACGAAGCCCTTCACGAACTGTGTAGGCCCGACGTTGATCGCTCGCGCGATGTCCCGCGCGTCGACCTCGATGGCCTGGTCGGGCCGCAAGCTCGCCTCATGGAACGGGGAGATCGTCGAATCGTGCTGGCCGTCTTTGTCCGTCAGGGCGACCTTCCAGCGAAACGTCACCGTCTTGCAAGTCGAGGGATTGTGAATGTTGGTCGCGGTGAAGTAACGGCCGGGTGCGATGAAGCTCAAGTCCGTTAGCGGCGGCGGCTGACCCTGCACCAGTTTGACCGCGTATTGGAATTCGGTACACGGCCGCGGGTGATCCACCCGTTCCGGCACCGGGCCAGGAGGCGGGTGCGGGTTAGTGGCAGGCGAAGTTGCAGAGTGAGGTCTAGCTTGAGCGGGCTTCATGATTGCGATCCTCCATGGACTCACGGGGTCGATTAGGTTCTGTCCCCGCTCGCCATAGATCTCGCGAGTCTCGGAATGGTTTAGTGCCGCCCGCACCAGGTTCAAAGAACGCGCTTGATGAAGGAGCCGCTGGGGCCAGCCTACCGTTCCGGGAGCCGGGCGCCCTGGCCCAGCCGGATGAGCCGGTCCACCGGGGCGAAGTCGTCGGTGAGCACGGGAATCTTCACCGTATCGAGGGAGACCTCGGCGCGCCAGGTGGCGAGGGTCGAGAGAGGAGGGTCGAAGCGCAGTGTGCCGTCGAGCTCCTGGCCGCGGCGGCGGAGATCCTGCTTCGAGAGGGGCAGGCCGTCCGGCGAGGCCACCACCAGCGCGTTGAGAGCGCGGCGCACCATGAATAAATAGACCGAGTCGAACCGTTCCCGTACAGTTCGGTAGATCGCCTGCGAGAAGGGATCGCTCAGCCCTGACGCGAGGTTCAAGCCGAAAACACCGCCCGGCGCAAGATGACGTTTGACCTCGTCGAGAAACTGCACTGTGGTGAGGTGAAAAGGCACGCTCTGCCCGATGTAGGCGTCGACGTAGATGAGGTCCCAGGTTTCGCCGGAGGCGTGGAGGAACTGGCGCCCATCCTCCACAGTGACCTTCATCTTCGGGCCCTGCCGGAAGAAGAAAAACCGCTGGGCGAGTTGGGGAACCGCGGGGTCGATGTCCACATAGTGGATCTCGAGATCCCGCATCCGGGACTGCAGGTAGCGGCCGACCGTGCCACCCCCCAGGCCGATCATCAGCGCTCGCCGCGGACGAGGATTGATCAAGAGGAGTGCCGGCGCTGCTTGGTTGTAGGGCAGGGTCGATTCGCCGTTGGAGACGCGCACTGCGGCCTGCGGCACGCGGTCACTCTTCAGGGTGCGCACACCATCGCGCTCGAAGACTTGGAGCGTCTGATACGGGGTGACCCGCTCGTAAATCAGATCCGGCCGGCCGCGGCCGGTGAGCGACGCGCCGGGAACCGAGACGATGAGGGCCAGAACCGCCAGCCCCGCGGCCGGAGCCTCGGCACGAAAGGAGCCGGCGAAGGCCACGCAAGCCGTCAGCGCCGTCAACGCCGTCAGCAGTGCGAGAATCTGCCGCAGCTCCAGAAAGGGAATCAGGAGGAAGGTGCAGGCGAGGGTTCCGGCGAGGCTCCCCAGGGTGGAGAGGGCGAACAACCGCCCGGCAGTGTTCCCCAAATGCCCAAGATCGCGGGCCGCCAGACGCACCGCCCAAGGGGAAACGGTTGCCAGCAGCAGGCTGGCCGGCCCGAACAGGACGGTCGCGGCGAGCAGGGTGCCGGACGGATTGCCTCCCGTGAAAGCCGCCAGTGCCGCGGCGAGGCGGGGGCCGAAAAGCAGCAGCAAGGCTTCGCAGGCGGCGGCGAGCGCTACCATCCGCCCCAGCGAGGCCATCTCCGGCTGCCGGTCCGCCAGCCGGCCCCCCAGCAAGTAGCCCACCGACAGCGCCGCCAAGAAGACGCTGATGATCGATCCCCAAACGTAAACGCTGTTGCCGTAGTGTGGAGCGAGCAAGCGGCTGGAAAGGATTTCCAGCGCCATCAACACGCCGCCGGAAACGGCGACTACCCAGTAGAATCGCAGGCTGGCAAACATCGGCGCGGGAAGTATCTCATGGATGGGCCGCGAGACCGGCCAGCAGGGCGTCCAGCCGGTTGCCGAGCGCGAAGGCGATACTCCAAACCCACAGCGCCGTGACGATGCCGGCAAACACGTCCATTGTGTAGTGCGCCCGCAGGATCAACACCGCGCTCACCTCGATGAGCGCGAGCGCGATGCCGGCGACCGCCGCCGCCGGCCCGCCCCAATGGGCCAGCTCCAAGCAGGCGTAGACCGCGATCGCGGTATGCCCCGAGAAAAACAGATCGTTGGCGGTGCCGTAGGTGACGAACAGGGAGGGGAAACCGGGATGCCGCCAGATCATCCCCGCCGGAGCCGGCAACGAGCAGAGACCCTGGCAGATCTGGCGCAATCCAAACAGGACCAAGAGTCCCACGAATGGCCGCACGCTGGGCCCGAAGATCGCCTGGACGACGAGGAACAGTCCGAGGAAATCGATCAGCGCCGAGGTGAAGATCAGCAGCCCGTGGGCAACTCGCGGCCGTTCGTGCAGGGCGCGGTTGAGGGGCGCCGTCAGATCGAGAATCGTGTCACCGATTTTTCCTTCGGGGGCGGCGCGTTTGCCGAGGGCAGACTGAGTCCAGAACCAGGCGACGAGGCTGGCCGCCACCAGGCCGGCGCGCAGAACCCAGAGAGGCACGCTCATCGAGATCTCCTCAGGTCCTGAAGCTCCGGCCACTCTTCCGGCACCAGGCTCGCGAGCTCCCGGATCTCTACCGCAAGGCTCCTTCGCCGCTCCAGGAGCCGCGCCGGAAGCTCGCGGTCGCGAAGGCAGCTCACGAAGGCGTGAACCTCACGCCGCAGCCGTTTCAGCCGGTCGAGCCAACCGAGCGCACAGAAGGCAGCCGGGAACAAAAGCGCGAGAAAAGTGATCGCCGCCCACAGCCCACCCCACCGCAAAACCACCCAGATCTCGAGAGTCCAAAAGAGCGGAAAAAGCACGAGACCGATCGCGATTTTATCCGTCGCCTCCTCTTCGTCGGTCGCCTTCAGCATCCGCACTCCCCAACCCGTCAGCTTGTACGAGACGATATGGAGCACGATTCCGACGAATGCCGGAGGGGCAAGGAGAAGCAGTATTGCTGCATCCCAACCGACACGGCCGGCCAGCCGAGCCGGAGTCGCGGGTCGCGCGAGCCCGGCCAGGTCAAACCCCGCCCGCTCGACGTCGTCGACCAGCTCCGCGAGCCGTTGCCGGAAGACGGCAATCTGGGCCGGCGCCCGTTCGAGCAGAAGTCGATAGCCACGCATTGCGCCGCGCAGCCAGGCAACCCGGCCAGCCGGGCCGACCGGCACTTCTCCACTCTCTTCCCGCCACAGCTCCTCCGCGAAACGGAGCTGGCCCAGCGTCTTCCGGTCGTCGGCCTCGACGATGAGTCCGCGCAGCGCGGTGGAGAGCTCGTCCGTCAGCACGCGAGCCGCCTGCTCGGGCTCGGAACTCGCCAGGGCCACGGCGTCCGAAGTCGCGACGGGGGGACCGATCAGCACCAGCGCCTGCCCCTCCCGAAAGGTTCCCGGAGCGTTGAACACGAGCCCAACCGGCAGGAGGGTCACCGGCGGCCGAGCCGGCGGCTCCTCGGCCGCCAGCAGCATGCGCGCCGCGCCGGTGCGCAGCTCCAAAAGCACCGGCTCGGCCTGGGTCCGGCCCTCCGGAAAGATCGCGATCGCGCCACCACCACGAAGCGTTGCCGTGGTGGCGGCGAAGAGCGCGGCGTTGCGAGCCGGATCGGTTCCCGCTTCCTGCCGGCGGTGCACCGGCAAAGCGCCGACCAGCCGCAGAAAAGGGCCGATGAGCGCATGGCCGAACAGCGGCGCGTTAGCCAGGGTCCGTACCCGCCTCGGGAGCCTGGCGATCAACAGCATCGCGTCGACGACCGAGTTGTGGTGGTTGGCCGCCACCACCAGACCGCCCTCTGGCGGCACGTTCTCCTCGCCGACGACGTCGATGCGCCGGTAGAAGAGAACGAGGAGAAACCGCGCCAGAGCCCGCACCACCGCGTACCCTGCCGTGCCCGACTCGGCGGTGGGAGATTCCAGCTTCGGCTCCATATCTGCCGGAGACTGTATCTCACACCTCGGTACAAACCCGGCAGCCCGCAACCAAGAGCGTCAGGCCGGCACGGCCGATGCCGGCGCATCCTGACGGGGCTTCCGGCGCAGGATCGCGGCCGAGATCAGCGTCATGATGAGCCCGACCGGGAACACCTCCAGGAAGGTGATGGCGGAGTTGAAGAAGGGATTGGAGTAATTCTTCGCCATCGCAGCCATCTTCGTGGTCGCCTCCCGGATGGCGACCTCGCTCGCTCCCGAGGAACGCATCTTGGCGATGACGTTCACGCTGTAGTCGTCGAGGAAATGGGGGAAGAAATTGAAGTAGGCGATCTCCCAGGCGATCACGTACATCGCGCAGGTGATCAGGGTGATGAGAAGGCCGACCTGGAAAGCCTTGCCGAAGCCGATCGTACCCGCGGCGACGTTGTCACGGTACGACCGGACGCCGAAGAAGACCAGCAGGAACGACAGGACCATGGAGCTGTAGCCGACGATGTAGCTGTGGTCGAAGTCGACAGTCTTCCTGCTGTACAGAGACAGCATCACCGCCATCAGTGCCACCAGGATGCCACCCGACGCGAGCCCGAAGCGGAGCACGATTCTTTGCATTGCGTTTCCTCCTTTGTGAGCCTGCATCCTAGGGTCGCGGTGCGGCGCCGGTCGTCCTCCTTTCGGGTGATTTTCCGGGCTGGAGCCCGAAATCATCCTTTCGTTGACCGTCGACTGACTACCGAGCGACCGCCAATTGACCGACAACTATGGGATCAGACCGAGCTCCCGCCCCTTGAGGACAGCCTGGACTCGGCGGCCGACCCCCAGCTTGTCGAACACCCGAGAGGAGTGGGTCTTGACCGTGTTCTCGGAGACGAAGAGCCGCTCGCCGATCTCCCGATTGCTCAAACCTTCCGCAATGAGGCCAAGGATCTCGTGCTCCCGCGGGGTGATTCCGAGCGCCTTGAGCTTCTCCACGTCGAGCACGAAAGACCCGCCTTCCGGGACGCGGATCTCCTTGATCACCACTACGTGTCGAGCCCGAGCCCAATGCAGCCCGAAGTAGATCCCCACAGCTGAGAAGATCACCGCCACCAGGCCGCCGTAGATCTCGCTGGTATAGGCGCGGACGAAATACTGGTATTCGAAAAACTTGAGCAGCGCGAGGAGCGCCCCGCCAGCCAGCCCATAGAGGATGACTCGTCTCACCGGCGGGAGCATAGCGCGACCCGGTTCCCGGGAGTGAACGGCAAGCGGCCTGTGCTAGCGTCCAATCGTGGCGCACGGACCCAGTAAGGCCGAGCTGGTCAAGCTAGGATTGATCGTCCTTGGACTGCTGACATCCTCCGCTTGCTCGCGGGCCTCGAACGTCCCGGGTGGCGAGAAACCTTCGCTCGGCCCGTGGCGGGAACCGGTGACCGGCATGGAGTTCGTGTTCATCCCTCCGGGGAGTTTCCTCATGGGAAGCGAGCCCGGAGAGCCTGGCCGGCAGCTCGACGAGGTGCTGCACGAGGTAGAGATCACGCACGGCTTCTACCTCGGCAGGTATGAGGTCACCCAGAACGAGTGGGTCAAGCTCATGGGCCGCAATCCCAGCCAGTTTCCCAACTGTGGCCCTCGCTGCCCGATCGAGACGGTTACCTATGATGACATCCAAGCCTACATCGGCCGCCTGACTGAACGCTCGCGCGCCGGCCGCTTCCGGCTTCCCACCGAGGCTGAGTGGGAGTACGCCTGCCGGGCCGGAACCCGAACGCCTTTTTCCACCGGCCGCAGCCTCTCGACGATCCAAGCGAACTTTGACGGCCGTGATGCCGAAGGCCGCAACAAGGAGCGCTTTCGCGGACTGCCGGCGCCGGTCGGCAGCTTCCCTCCCAATCCCTGGGGTCTCTACGATCTCCATGGCAACGTCTGGGAATGGTGCGAGGACTGGTATGGCGACTACCCGGCAGGTCCGGTCCGCGACCCGCGCGGACCCCGGCGGGAGCTCGCCCGCCCGGTCTGGGACGCACGCGGCGGCGATTGGATCTTCAAGCGGGTGATCCGCGGCGGCAGCTGGTACTTCAACGCCGACAGTTGCCGCTGCGCCCTGCGCTACACGCACGCTCCAGGCGACAAGGGCTTCAGCCTGGGATTTCGGCTGGTCCGCGAAGTGTGAGCGCTTCCAAAGTGGTGGGAGAGATCTTTAGATCTCCGCCTCGCCTTCCAGATAGAAAACGCA
>DATIOS010000014.1:0-11249 GCA_035472915.1 Thermoanaerobaculia bacterium | reverse complement strand
GGATTCGAGGAATGACCTGGGACGCGGACCGGAAAGGAGTTTGGATCGTAGCGGGACGATCCGCAGATCCTGATCAACCCGTGGACCAGTTTCACCCTTCGGTCTGGTTCTGGGATCCCAACAACGCAAACCGGCCGCTACGGAAAGCGCCTCTCGATTTGGGGCAACTGGAGAACCTGGAAAGCGTCTGCGTGCTCGATCTAAACGGCAAGCATGGTTTGCTTCTGATCAGCGATGATGGGGGTGATTCCCCAGTGAGCCGGTATCTCTGGGTAGCCGCTCCTGAGCCTCCTGGCACCAAGTAGAGAAGAAGGGCGCCCTCGAATTAAGGCAGGCGCTTGTGCCATTTTTCTGGCTCACGAGAGGTATGGAACACACAATACACGGTGACCACTCCGTCCACATATTCATAGAACAAGGCATAAGGAAAGCGGCGGGGTAAAGCTCGTCGGTAGTTCTGGTGAATCAAGGCGTTCGTCGCTGGGAAACGGCGGACGGTTTCTATACAGGCGTCGATACAACTTAGAAACTCTTCTCCCAAGCCCACTCGCTGATCTTCGTACCACCCGTAAGCCTCAGCGAGATCTTGTTCGGCCTCAGGTGCGATGATCAGATCAGCGGCCATAGCGGCCACGGACTCGTCGCTTCACTTCTTCCCAGCTCAGACCTGAAGAAGGATTCTGGAGGAGGTTCTCCTTTCTCCGGGCGAGCTCTTTCTTTTGCCAATCATGGACGGGTACTGCCTCGGAGATGGCCGCAAGATCATCCCACAAATCCTCAACGAGCTGGAGTTTCTCCGCTGGACTCAGGTCAAACACCGAAGCAGTGGTAGGGCTCATCCGAACTCTCCTTACCTTGGTCGGGGCGCAATTCCTCTCCAAGCGCCACGTCGTACTCTCAAGCCTACCAAGTTCTGAGCATCTTCGCCAAGGCAGCTCCCGGCCGGAGGAGCGCGAGCTGACCGCAGGGGCTATGGCCTTTGACGCGGACCTCGGAAGGGGAGTGGAGTTTCGATGCTGCTCAGAGCCACCTCGACTAAAGGGGCTTGAACGACCTCACACCGGCCCAAGCTTGCCGATCATCTGATCGAGCCGCCGGGCATCCTCATCCTTCTTGAAGCGGGCCTTGTCGACCTCGAGCTTCTTGCGCAGCTCGATCCGGACGTCGGGTGGAAAGGCCTTCTTGAGGCGCGGCAGGGTACTGGCCATGGCGTTCAGAAGGACGGATAGGTCCTCCGTGGAAAAGCCGTTCTGCTCCGCGAGCATCTGTTCGGCTCCGACGAAGACGCCCGTCAGGCCCTTGTTCATTTTCCTCAGGCCCTCCATCCTCGTGGTCTGCTTCTCATCCCTGGGAAACGCCACCATCATCTCCTCGGCCAAATCGACTCCCTGTGCGGAGGAGTGGAGGAGGAAGGCCGTGACGCGTGCCAACTCCGGCCGGTAGCCGCCCTTCTCGGATGCAGCGAGGTAAAGACTGAGCAACTTGCTCGCTCCAGAGTGAACCAGTAGGAAATCGGGCATGCGCGCCGACAGCGGAAGGCTCGTGTCACGCTGCAGCGAGAGGTTGTCGGCGGAGGTCATGCGCTGCAGGAGAGCAGCTCCCTGCGGATCGGAAAACGTAGGGAGAGGAACCTTGCCGGCGGTGAGGATCTCGGCGGTGCTCTCGTAATCGGGTCCGGTCCACGGCCGGGTCGGCGCCGGAATCCCGGCTTCCAGGAACGGATTGGTTTCGGCCATCGCAGCAACGGGGAGATGCGCCGAAAGCAGGATGGCAATCGCGAGGACGGAACGGTGCATGGGCGCAATCCTACCGTTTTCACGACGTGGCATTGCTGCCGACGGCGGGGATCTCTGGGGAAGGGTCCGGTCTGAACGGGGCGAGAAGCGATCCCTGGAGGGGAACGCCGTGCCCCACGGGGATGCGCTTTTTTGTTGGAGGGAAGTCCTTGGGGGCTGCAGGGATGTGGCCGATCCCTGGAGGGAATCACTAAAGAGCTGTGGGGAAGCTGACTATCCCTGTCGTCGATGTCGAATTCCAGACGGGGCAATCCTCCCTCCCCGTGGGGATTGGCGAATTCCTCTGAGGCGTCGCTCCGTCCCCATGGGGATTGGCAGCATCCCTGTTGGGCAATGCTCCGTCCCTGTAGGGACTGGCGACTTCCCCCTGGGACAACGCTCCAGTCCTGTGGGGATTGGCGAAACCCCGGGAAGGCAACGCTCATCCCCGTGGGGATGGGCGGAATCCCTGTGAGGCACGGCTTCATCCCCGCAGGAATTGGCGATTGCCACCAACCCTGGCGATTCGATTTGCTCTCACGAGACACTTGACACGGATTCAGACTTGCTGTAGACTCTCGAAAGTCAGAGATGGACGCATGCGGTCTCCCGGGAGTCTAACTCAGCGTCCAGGCCCTGCGATGTGACACCGTTGATGGCTCCGGCACCACTGAAGGTGCCGGATTTTTACAAGGAGAAGGTCATGGCACGTATTCAAAACGGCAGCACCAAGAGCTCATGGCAGTTTCTATCCACCTCTCTGGCCACGAACGCCAAGGATCTCCCTCATCTGGAGGGACACCGGGTTGAGCTGGCCGCCACCCTCGCGAAGTCGGAGGACCTCACCAACCAGCTCGCAGCCCTGACGGCGAGCAAGCAGGACATTTCCAAGCAGCTCGAAGCCCTGATGGTAGAGGGCCGGAAGCTCGCCACTTTCTTGCGAGTTGGAGTCAAGCAGAACTACGGCAACCGGGCCGAGAAGCTTGTGGAGTTCGGTCTCAACCCGCTGCGGACCCGCCGCAAGCCGTCTGCTACGCCGACGCCCACGCCGACCACGACGGAACCCGGCACGGTTCCCACCACGACGACACTCAGTCCGCAGAAGCCCCCTTCCTCCACGGATGCACCCGCCCCGACCGGCTCCGGCCACTAACCAGCTCGTAGGACGGGGGCGTGCGTACGCGCACGCCCCCGATTCCCTAAGCATTCGTCTTGTAGAACCTCTCGCCCTTGCGCGCCATCTCCCGCAGCAGCGTCGCCGGACGCAGACGCTCGCCGTGGCGGTCGGCGTAGCCTTCCAGCTTGTCCACCACCCAGCGCAGCCCTTGACGATCCGCCTCGCGCAGCAGGCCGCCGCGGAACGGGGGGAATCCAAAGCCGAAGATGACGCCGATGTCGACGTCCGCCGGGTTGGTGATGATTCCCTCCTCCATGCAGCGGGCGGTCTCGTTCAACATCTGGAGCCAGCAGCGCTCCACGATCTCCTCGTCGCCGATCGGCGCCGGGCGCCAACCGAGGAGAGGGTAGACGGCGGGGTCCACCTTCTTGCTGGATTTCCCCTTGCCCTTCGCGTCCTTCTCTTCATAGAGGTAGAAGCCGCGCTTCGCCTTACGGCCCAGCCGGCGGTCGTCGATCATCCGCTGGAAGACGGGCGGCGGCGCCACCCGCTCACCGAGCGCCTCGCGCATCACCTCGCCAACGTGGGCGCCGACGTCGAGCCCCACCTCGTCCATCAAAGCGAAGGGTCCCACCGGCCAGCCCCAGCGGGTCATGGCCGTGTCCACACGGTCGATGGCCGCGCCCTCCGTCAGCATCCAGGAGGCTTCGTTGAGCATGGTGCCGAGCACCCGGCTGGTGAAGAAGCCGGGGCCGTCGCCGACCACGATCACCGTCTTGCCCATCGTCCGCCCCAGCTCGACGATGGTGGCGAGGGTCTCCTCCGAGGTGCCGGGGTGGCGGATGACCTCCAGCAGGGGCATCTTCGCCACCGGGCTGAAGAAGTGCATGCCCACCACGTTCTCCGGCTTGCGGCTCGCCTCGGCCAGTTTGCCGATGGGAATCGACGAGGTGTTGGACGCGAAGATGAGGCCCGGCGGGGCCACGGCTTCGGCTTCGCGGATCACCGCCCGCTTGACCTCCAGGTCCTCGAAGACGGCCTCGACCACGAGATCGACCCGCCGCAGCGCGTCATAGTCGGCGGTGGGGAGAATGCGCCCCATGGCCACCTTGACCTCCGCCTCGGTGGCGCGGCGGCGCTTCACCCGCTCGCGGAACTGCTGCTGGCAGAAGGCGTATCCCCGGCCCACGGACTCCAGGTCGCGGTCCTTGAGGACGATCGGCACGCCCTTCTGGGCCAGCACCTGGGCGATGCCCGCACCCATGAAGCCAGCGCCGAGGACTCCGACGGTTCCCACCGGCCGTGCCTTGCGGCCGAGCTTCGCCGCCCGGGCCTCGACGTCGTTCTTGGTGAAGAAGATGGAGATGAGGTTCTTCGCCGTCTCGGAGACCACCAGCTCCGAGAAAGCGCCGGCTTCCACGTCCAGGGCGCGCCGTAGCGGCAGCGACAGCCCATCGCGGACGACGTCGATGGCCACCAGCGGCGCCGGGTAGTGGCCGCCCGTCTTCGCCATCACTCCGGCGCGCGCCTTGTCCCAGACAAACTTGTCGCCCAGCGGCGTGTGGGCCAGGAAGTCACCCGCTCGCGACGCGAAGGGCCGCTTCTTCGCCTTCAGCGCGCTCCCCCGGACGAGGCCCTCGGCTGCCGTGCGAAGGTCCGCCGGATGGCAGGTGTCGTCCACCAGCCCCAGGCGCCAGGCCTTGCGGGCGTCGAGCTGTTTGCCGGTGAGGATCAGATCGAGAGCGTCCGGCACGCCGATGAGACGGGGGAGCCGCTGGGTGCCGCCGAGGCCGGGAATGAGGCCGAGCTGGACCTCCGGAAACCCCAGCTTGGTCTTGGCGTGCTCGGTCGCCACCCGCCGCTGGCAGGCGAGCGCCAGCTCCAGGCCGCCTCCCAGGCAGGCGCCATGGATCGCCGCCACCGTCGGAAAGGGCAGACCGGCCAGGCGCTCCATCAGCTCGTGGCCGCGCTCCAGCATGTCGATCACCGACTCCGAGTCCTGGAGCGTCAGCAGCTCCTCCAGGTCGGCGCCGGCGACGAAGGAGTCCGTCTTGCCGGAGAAGATCACCAGCCCTCGGGGATGCTCGCCGTACAAGTTGTCGAGCTGCTCTTCGAACCAGCTCATCAGCCGGGTCGAGAGGGTGTTGACGCGCTTGCCGGGATCGTCGAGGCGCAGCCAGGCGATTCCATCTTCGACGGCCAGTGCCCCCAAGGGCGGGCTGGCCTGGGTTGTCTCTTGGGAAGTGCGGGTGCCGGTTTCCAGGATGCTCATGGGAGCATCGTAGGGATCGATGCCGCAGTGTGTCAAGGATCGACGGGGTGCGGCGGACCGTCATCACCCCGACCCTCTTCTCCATTCACACTCCGCCCGCCCAAGACCCTCATCACCCCGGCCCTCTTCTCCCGCCCCCTCCCAACCCCCCACACCGGGAGAAGAGGGAGACAAGCAAGGAAATCGATTTGCACTGTGTTCCCCCTCTCCCGGTGTGGGGGGTTGGGAGGGGGCGGGAGAGGGGGCCAGGGGGTGAGGGTCCGCCCCGAAGGGGCGTTTCTAGTGGCCTGCGATAACTTTGCGATTGGCGTCCTACTTCACCTTCTCCAGCGCCTTCTTCGCGTCGTCCAGCTTCGGATTGAGCCGCACGGCTTCCTGGTACTCGGCGCGGGCTTTCGCCTTGTCGCCCTTCTTTTCGTAGACCATTCCCAGACGGAAGTGGGTGTTGGCCAGGGGCGGTTCGTGGAGTGCCGGGGTGTGGCCGAGGTAGCGCTTCAGGCACTCCTCGGCGCGGTCCAGCCGCTGGCCGGAGACGGCGCCGTTCCTGCCGATGGCATAGAGGGCAAGCCAGTTACTGGGATCGGTCTTGAGGATCGCTTCGACGGACTCGAAAGCTTCGGGCCACCGCTGGCTGTTGGCGTAGAGCTGCCCCAGCGCCAGGCGCGCCTTGGCGTCGGCGGGCGACTCCGCCACCGCGGCCTTGAGCTCCCGCTCGGCGCCGGCCGTGTCCTTCTGGTGCAGAAAGACCTGGGCCATGGCCACACGGCCGCGGAAGCTGTCGCGCTTGCGAATCTCTGCCGCTTCCTCCTTGGCCTTGTCGACGCTGCCGCCCATGATGCCGGGCGCCTGGAGGTAGAACTCGATCAGGTCCTCGCGAGCGTCGAGGTTCGCGGGATCGAGGGCCACCGCCTTGTCGAACGCCGCTTTCGCCTTCTTCGCCAGCCCCGGAGCGGAGAACAAACTCGCCTCCTCGGCCGCCAATCCATAGCCCTCGCCCAGCCACCGCTGCTTGTCCGAGCTCGCCGGCGCCAGCGCCGCGGCCTTCTCCAGCCACTCCACCGCCGTGGAAGACTTGTGCAGAGCGAGGTAGGCGCGGCCCAGGTACATGGCCGCGTCCGCGTCGCCGGGGTTCTTCGCCGCATAGCCGGCGAAAATTTTGCGCGCCTCTTCCGGCTGCCCGGCTTCGAGAAGCTTCACTCCCGGGGCCAACGCCTCGGGGATTGCCGCTGCGAGCACTGCCGCTGGGAATACGGTCAGCGAGAGGATTCCGAGTCCCAACAGACTGCGCAACGTTTCAGCCATCACGGTCACCTCTTTTCAGGCAGACGTCTCGCTTTCTCTACGCACGGCTTGACCAGAGGTTACGTCACGGTTTCTATGCTACGATAGCATTAGAAGCTCCGCTCATTGGAGGCTCGTCATGGCCGCAGGCTCTCTTCGCAGGTCCTACAAGAAGGTCCTCCTCGTCCTGCTGGGCACTCTCTGCGCCCTGCCGGTTCAGGCTGCCCTGTCGTGGCAGCCCGAGGGAACGGATCTGCAGGTCAATTCCTACACCCTCTCCGACCAGCTCCGCCCGGCCGTGGCGACGGACGCCTCTGGAAATTTCGTAGTGCTCTGGCTGGACAAGGTGCGCGGCCTCTTCCTCCGCCGGTTCGACGCCACGGGCGCGCCGCTCACCGGCGAGCTGCGGGTGGACGATCCGCCCATTCCCGCCAGCTGGCTGGTGAGGCAGGACGTGCCGCGGCTCGCCATGGACAGCCGCAACGGCAACTTCGCCATCGTCTACTCCTCCTCGGACGGCATCTGGTTTCGCCGCTTCAACGCCATCGCCCAACCCCTGGACCGTATCGGGCTGCCCTACAACTCGGCCGGCGAGCTCCTGCTCGAGCCGGACGCCGCCTACGACGGCGAAAGCAATCTCCTGGTGGTCTGGCGGGCCACGGTGCCGGGGCGCACCTTCATCCTGCTCCAGCGTTTCGACGACCACGCCCGGCCCGTGGGCGGCGCGGCCCCGGCCAACGAGGTGATCGCCGGGCCGCGCAGATCGCCGCGGCTGGCCGTGGACCCGTGGTCCAGTGACATCCTTATTACCTGGGTGGACGAGCGTGAGACCGGCAATCCCAACATCTGGGCCCGGCGCCTCGACGCCAGCGGCCAGCCGCGGGGGCACGAGTTTCAAGTCGACCTCGACGACAACGGCAACGGCGAGGCCCAGAGCGCCCAGCCCCTGGCGCACGGTGACGGCGGGTTCTCCATCGTGTGGACCAATTTTATCCCGGCGAGCCCCACCGGCCCCAGGGTCGACGTCCGCGCGCAGCGCTTCGACGCCCTGGGAACCCGCCTCGGCCCAGACACTCTCATCACCAGCGAAGGGGCGGACACCAACCCCGCCGCCGCGGTGCTCGACGAGCATGGCAACATCCTGGTGCTCTGGCCCGGGCCCGATCAGCACAGCCCGGACTCGGCGGTGTTCGGCCGGCTCTTCGACCCCTCCTGGCAGCCGCTGACCGACCCCTTCCAGATCAATGCGCGCTTCCACGGCGACCAGACTCAGCCCGCCGTGGCCACCGATTCCCAGGGACACTTCGTCGCCCTCTGGGCCGGCACCGAGGGCGAGACTCCGGCGCCGGGCACGCCGAATCCGGAGGCGGGTTCCCTCGGCATCTTCGGCCAGCGTTTCTCTTTTGGCGGCTGCCTACCCGCCGATACCCACCTGTGCCTCAACGGCGACCGTTTCCAGGTGGAGGTCGCCTGGCGCAACCCCTTCAGCGGCGAGACCGGCGTTGGCCACGCGAACCCGCTGACGGACGACACCGGCGCTTTCTGGTTCTTCGGCGAGGCCAACCTGGAGCTGCTGGTGAAGGTGCTGGACGGCCGCGCCGTCAACGGCAACTTCTGGGTCTACTCCGGCTCGCTCTCCAACGTCGAGTACACAATCACCGTGACCGACACGGTCAGTGGCCGGGTGCGGACGTACCACAACCCGCCGTTCCAGTTCACCAGTCTGGCGGACGTGGGAGCTTTTCCGGCGGCTGTCGGCCCCGCGAGGACGGACGGCACAGCCGGGACAGTGGCGGGTGACGCGATTGGCGTCTGCGCCGCCGGCGCCCTCTGCCTGGCGGGCGGGCGGTTCAGGGTGGTGGTGGACTTCACCGATCCGCGAACCGGCGGCGCCGGCCGCGGCCAGGCCCACGGCCTCACTGAAGACACCGGCGCCTTCTGGTTCTTCTCCCCGGTCAACCTGGAGCTAATGGTCAAGGTGCTGGACGGCCGCACGATCAACGGCAAGTTCTGGGTCTTCTTCGGCGCCCTCTCGGACGTCGACTACACGCTGACGGTGACCGACACCCAGACGGGCAAGCAGAAGACCTACCACAACCCCAGCGGCACGCTCGCCAGCCGGGCGGACACCGCGGCGTTCTAGAGGAGAGAGCCTCGATGCGCTACCAGAGTCTTGCCGCAGCCCTGCTCCTGGCCGGGCTTCTCGCCATCTCTTCCGCGCGGGGGCAGGTCGTTCCGTTCGTAGACCCGCCGCTCGGGCCCGAAATCGTGGTCAACGAAACGACGACGCCGGCGCAGGACTCTGCGTCGGTGGCTTTCGGCCCGGAAGGCAGCTACCTGGCCGTCTGGGCAGGTACGGACCTCAGCCGGGTCGTCGGCCGGCTCCTGAACGTCCACGGTGTGCCCCAGGGTGATGAATTTCAGATCAGCGCCGGCGGCTCCACCGCGGGCTTGCCGCGGGTGGCCGCCGGGGGCGGGAGCTTCGCGGTCGTCTGGATCGACGGGGGTGTCTTCTTCCGCCGCTTCGATGGGCACGGCCAGCCGCTGGGTCAGGCCCTCCGTCTCGACCTCACCGGGCAGATCGGGAGCTGCGACGTCGCCGTCAACGCTGCCGGCGACGCTCTGGCGGTCTGGGAGGCGAATGGCATTCAGGGGCAGGTCTTTGCCCGGCGGGTGAGCGCCGCCGGCACGCTGGGAGACGTTCTGGAACTGAGCCCGACCGGCGTCGGCTCCTCCACGGTGGCGGTCGCCGCGGCCCCGGACGGCGGCTTTCTGGCCCTGTGGGCCGCCACTCCTCCCTTCCCTGCCCCCGTGCTCGAGGCGCAACGCCTGGACGCCGCCGGAAACCGGATCTCCTCGTTCCAGGTGAACGAGAACCCGACCGCCGATTTCTTCGTCGGTGTCGAGGTCCGCCCCCTGTTCCGGTCCGACGGCGGGTTCAGCATTCTCTGGCGCCGAGGCCCCCGCCAGATCCAACTGCCGATCCCGTTTATCGTCAGAGCCCGAAACTTTGACGCCGCCGGCAATCCTCTGACCCACGAAACGACCGTCGACCTCCAGGCCCCGACCTCCCTCAACGCGGCCCGCGAGCCGGGCGGCAATACCCTGGTCTTCACCGCGGACAGCGCGTCCGGCGCCCTCGGCCGCGTCTTCGACGGCGACTGGAATCCGCTGACGACAACCCTCGTCTTCCGTCCACCGGCGGGGGAGCCTCAGGCCGGACCGGCGGTCGCCGTGGATGCGGCAGGCGACTTCCTCGCCCTGTGGAGGCTGGGACCCGAGCAGAATCCGCCTTTTTCCTCCTCTCTCCTCGGCCGGACCCTGACCGCCACCACCTGCGGGCGGGGCTCGGAAACTCTCTGCCTCGGCCCGGGCGGACGGTTCCGGGCCCACGTCTCCTGGAAGAACCCCTTCAACGGCGACGCCGGCACCGGCCGCACGCTGCCGCTGACCCCCGACTCCGGCGCCTTCTGGTTCTTCGGCGATCAGAACCTGGAGCTGATGGTCAAGGTGCTCGACGGCATCGCGATCAACGGCCACTTCTGGGTCTATGGCGGAGCGCTGTCGAACGTCGAGTACACGCTGACGGTGACCGACACCGTCACCGGGGTCCTGCGCAGCTATCACAACCCGCCGTTCCAGTTCGCCAGCCTGGCGGACGTGGAGGCCTTCTTCTCCGCGGTCGTCGACCCGCCGCCCCCGCCGAGCCAGCGGACCGTGCCTGCCGCGACGCCGGACAAGACCGCGGCGGTGGCGCCCGTCGTCGGCTGCCTGCCCGTCGGCTCAGGAGCGCCCACCTCGCTCTGCCTCGATTCCGGGCACTTCACGGTCAGCGTGCAGTTCACGGATCCCCGCACCGGCCTCACCGGAGAGGCCACCGCCGTGCCCTTGACCAACGACACCGGCGCCTTCTGGTTCTTCGGCGAGCAGAACCTGGAGCTGATGATCAAGGTGCTGGACGGCCGGGCAATCAACGGCAAGTTCTGGGTCTTCTACGGCGCCCTCTCGGACGTCGACTACACGATCACCGTCACCCGCCCGGAAACGGGCGAGGTGAGGACCTACCACAATCCCTTGGGGACGCTCGCCAGTCATGGGGACACCCAGGCCTTTTGAAGTCGATTCATGATGGGAGGAAAGCCGATGCGCACACGACTCAACGTTCTGATCCTCGCCGGGATGCTTCTCCCGGTTTTCTCCGCCCAAGCCCAGGGCCCGCTTCCGGAGATCAGCCCGGAAGCCGTCGTCAACACCGCCACCGCTGGCAACCAGACCGCCCCGGCGGTGGCGGCCAGCGCGTCCGGCTCGGTCTGGATCGCCTGGATTGACAGGACCGACGCTCCTGCCGGGATCAAGGCCCGTCACTTCGACGCGTCCGGCTCCCCGCTGAGCCCGGAGATCCGTATCCGCGTCCTCGGGTTTCCCAACGCCCTGTCAGCCGGACCGGCGATCGCCGCCACCGCCGGCGGCGGTTTTGTGGTGGCCTGGGCGGAGACCCCCAACGTCTGGTTCCGCCGCTTCGATGCTGACGGCGCTCCCCTGGGCGACGAGCAGCGGATCGCTCCTTCGATGAGCTTTGAAACCATTACCTTCCCCGGGGTCGCCATGGCCGCCGACGGTTCGTTCGTCGTCAGCTGGCTGCAATCGGACCTGCTCAACGACGTCGTCCAGGTCCAACGCTTCGACCCGCAGGGAACGAGCCTGGGAGCGTTTCAGGCGGTCGCCACCGGGTCGCGGAACAGCTTGAGCTCCCCGAGATTGGCCGGCGCCCCGGACGGCGGCTTCCTCGTCGTGTGGCAGGATT
>DATIOS010000013.1:0-8046 GCA_035472915.1 Thermoanaerobaculia bacterium | reverse complement strand
CTCTGCCGAGGAGCGAATCCTCGACGTGCTGGTCGGCTTCCAGGAGAAGAGCACGCCCGACAATCCGACGCGCCAGAAATTCCGCAAGATGCTGCGCGAGGGCGAGCTCGACGACAAGGAGATCGATATCGAAGTGGCGGCGAGCCAGCCGCAGATGCTCGCCAGCTCACTCCGGGCAAATCGAAGCCATGCATCCCGGCTCCAGGACGTAGGCACAGTGCTCTTTCTGAGTGGTGGGATCGGTGTGGCACACATAGGGAGGACAGGGATCGCATCCTCCGTCGAAGCTCTTGGTCATTGAAGGCGACCGGCCCGCCAGGAAGTTCGAGGTACCGGGCAGCAGGGTGTCGGGCTTCTGATCGCCATTGGTGTCCACGACCACGGAGCTGATCCTCTTCGTGTTCGCGCTGTTCTGGAAGCTCCAGGGAAGGGAGCTGGCGGGGAAGGTGAAGGCGCCTGTGAGGACCAGCGCCCGCGCGTTCTTGGTCCGCAGGGGCTTCACAGGAATGAAGGTGATCCGCGCGTTGACCGCGAGAGGAGCGACGAAGTTGCCGCCGCCTTCCTCGGTACGGTAGATGGTCATCGTCGTCGTGCGCTGCTTGCCGGCCAGGGAGACGTAGGCGTGGTACGAGCCACAGGCCGTCTTGATGGGGGCGATGCTCACCATGGACAAAGCTCGAAACTGGATGCGCGTCACGGCGACGCCGTTGGCGTCGAAGTTGGCGTCGTCAAGCCGCTCGATGACCGTGTCGGCATTCCCAATCTGCCCCTGAGCGCCGGTCGCGAGGGGCAGGCCCTTGAGCGCTACCCGGCCGGTGAACGCCTTGGAGCTCGCGCAGAAGAAACCCGCGGGAATGGGATTTTGGGCAAAGTCGTAATAGGAAGTCCCGTTGGCCGTAGTCGCGAAGATGTCGATGCCGCGCTGGATTGAAGTCGTTGCGGCGAGAGGAGAAAGACCCGCCAAAAGCGCGACCACGAACACTACGAGAATTCTGCTGTTTCTCACGCCAGCCTCCTTGTCCATAAGGACGGTCAGTGCCGCGAGCATCCACACCCGCGATACGGTCGATCTCGAGCTGCCTACAGCCTAAAGTGCTTCGGAAGCTTTCTTGCGAGCCCTTCTTCGCCTACACGCGGGCCGCGATCTTGGCCAAGCGACTCGGGCATGCTTTCGGGTAAGCTCCCCCGGACGACCCCTTCGGGAGGAGAGACTTTCATGGCGAGCTTGCGCGTAGCGACGTTAGGGTGTTTCCTGGTGACGGCAAGCGCTCTGCCGGCGGCAGCCCAGGCCGCTCCGCCGCCCATCGAGCAGGTGCTCGACACCGTTACGGCCGCTGAGACCTTCCGCGGCCTGGCTCTCTCCCCCGACGGCGCGCGGGTGGCCTGGGTCGAGGCGGTACGCGACAAGGATGGCCGGCCGACTCAAGCCGGCGCCGTCTTCGTGGCCGATCTCGTGCCGGCCGGAAGAAATGCCGGGAGCTCTCCCCGCCAGGTCACCGCCCGTGCCGCCACTACAAGCCAGCAGATCGCAGAAAGCGATCCCGCTTGGTCCGCCGACGGGCGGCGGCTCGCTTTCGTCTCCGATGCCGCGGGCGGCGAAGAGCAGGTCTTCGTCGCCGATGTCTCCCAAACCGAGTCGAAGCCCCGGCAGATCACCCGGCTCCACGGTCATCTCTCGTCCCTTCGCTTCTCGCCCGACGGCCGCTCCGTAGCTTTTCTCTATCTCGAAGGACGCAAGGGGCCGGCTGGTCCACTCCAGGCCACAGCCCGGGACGCCGGGGTGGTCGGCGAGCACCCCGAGGAGCAACGCCTGGCCGTGGCGAATCTCGCGAGCGGCGACGTCCGCACCCTCTCCCCCGCCGACCTCTACGTCTACGAGTACGACTGGGCGCCGGATGGGAAGAGCTTCGCCGCCACCGCCGCCCACGGCTCGGGGGACGACAACTGGTATGTGGCCGAGCTCTACAGTCTCAACCGGGAGAGCGGCGAGATGCGCTCGCTCTGGAAGCCGCCGCTCGATGTCCAGATCGCCGTTCCCCGCGTCTCTCCCGACGGCCATTCAATCGCCTTGATCGGCGGCATCATGAGCGACGAAGGGGCGACCGGGGGCGACGTCTATCTCGTGCCGGCCTCCGGCGGCGAGGCCCGGAACTTGACTCCTGGCCGCCCGGCTTCCCCGGCCTGGCTCGCCTGGACCTCCCCCTCCCGGCTCCTCGTCGTCGAGCTGGCTGACCAGGACACGGCCCTCACCGCCCTGGAGCTGCCGGACGGCAAGGCCTCAACCCTCTGGCATGGCCCCGAGTCGCTCTCCGACGGCTCCGGTCTGGGGATCGCGCTCGGCCGCGACGGCCGGACCTCGGCGGCCATCCGCCACGATTTCGGCCACGCGCCCGAAGTTTGGGCCGGGCCGATCGGGGCCTGGCGGCAGATTTCGCGCTCGAACGCTCGCTTCGCCCCGGCTTGGGGAGAGGCCCGGAGCCTCCACTGGACGACAGATGCCGGCAAGGTCCAGGGGTGGCTCCTCGCACCGCCTCGGGTCTTGCCGGGTAAAAGCTACCCGCTGGCCGTCGTCGTCCATGGCGGGCCGGCCTCGGCCCACCGCTCCGCCTGGCCGGTTTCTTCCGGGGTCCTCGCGAGCCAGGGTTACTACGTCTTCCTCCCCAATCCGCGCGGCAGCTACGGCCAGGGCGAGGCATTCACCCGGGGGAACATCAAGGATTTCGGCTACGGCGATCTGCGCGACATCCTCGCCGGAGTGGAGGCCGCCGTCCACTCGGGGGCGCCCATCGATTCAGGGAAGGTAGGTCTCTACGGCTGGAGCTACGGCGGCTACATGGCGATGTGGACGGTCACTCAAACCGACCGCTTCCGCGCCGTCGTGGCCGGGGCGGGGATCGTCAACTGGCAGAGCTACTACGGGCAAAACCGCATCGACCAGTGGATGATCCCCTACTTCGGCGCCTCGGTGTACGCCGACCCGCTCATCTACGCCAGGAGCTCGCCGATCACCTTCATCACCCGCACCAAGACTCCCACCCTCGTCCTCCAGGGCGAGCGCGATGCCGAAGTGCCCGCTCCCCAGGCCTACGAGTTCTGGCACGCCCTGAAGACCCTCGGCGTGCCGACCGAGCTCGTCGTCTACCCCGACGAGGGGCACCGCTTCGTCAAGCCTGAAGATGACCGTGACCGCTATCGGCGGACGTTCGAGTGGTTCGAGCGGTATCTCAAATAGATCGATGGACCGCGGGAGCGCAGAGCCAGCCGGGGGCTTCCTTGCCTACGAAGGCGGCGTCCTCCGCATGGAGGGAACGCCGCTGCCGGAGCTGGTCCGGCGCCTCGGCACGCCGTTTTTCCTATTCAGCGAAGCTCGGCTGCGCGCCAACTACCAGGCTTTGGAGAGGGGTTTTTCGGAGGTGGGTGCGGGAACCGTTCTGCGCTATTGCGCCAAGACCAATCATGAGGCGGCGGTGCTGGAGACGCTGGCCCGGTGTGGCAGCCATCTTCTGGCCAGCCATGCCGCCGAGGCGGAGCTGGCCCTGCGCTGCGGCTTCTCTCCGGAACGGATCGCGTTCGCCCGGCCCGTGCTTCTCGCCGCGGAATTGAGCTCTGTCCTCGCGGCTGGCGTGGTGCTGGTCCACGTTCATCGGCCAGAGGATCTGCCTCTCGTGGAGGAGGCGGCGGCCCGGACGGGGCGGCGGATTCGGGTGTCGTTGCGTTTGCGGCAGGATGGGTTCGCCCTCTCCCCCCTCGATCGGCTCAACCGGCGGATGGGATTCGGAGAGGACGAAGCCCTGGAGGCCGTCCGGCGGATCAGCCGCTCGTCCCGGATCGAGCCATGGGCGGTCAACTTCTATCTCGGTACCCAGCAATCGTCCCTGGCCGGGTTCACTCGAGGGTTTCGGCGGGTGCTGACACTCGTCGCGCGACTCGCCGCGGAGACCGGCGTCGTGATTCGGGAGGTCAATCTGGGGGGAGGAATCCCCTCGCCCTCGCTGCGCGGGATGAGCCCCGGCCGCTGGCTCGGGCGATGGAGGGACCTTCCCGCTCCATCCTCGGGCACTCTGGAGGACTTTGCCGCCCGGCTGGCCGTCAGGTTCCGCGAGTTGGTGGAGAAGGCGCGCTTGCCGGAGCCGCCGGCGCTCGTCGCCGAGCCGGGGAGGTCGATCGTGGGCGGTGCTGCCGCGCTGGTGACCCGCGTTCAGGGAGTGAACGGCCGGTGGGCGTTTCTGGACGCCAGCCGGAGCTTCCTCCCGGAATCGCCGCTGATGTTCGCCCGGCGCATCCTGCCGCTTGTCGAGCCCGGGAAGGGGGAGCTCGGGCAGTTCTACCATCTCTCGGGCGGCACTCTGAACACGCTCGACGTGCTCGACCTCCGGCGCCGGCTTCCCAGGCTGGAGGCCGGGCAGGCGCTCGCTTTCTGCGACGCTGGAGCGTATTCGATCTCGCGAGCCAGTAACTACGCGGGTCTGCCGCCCGCGGTCTACATGCTCCGGGAGGACGGCGAGGTGCGCCGGGTCCGGAGGGCCGGAAGCGTCAAAGACCTCCTCTCACCGATGAGTCCCCAGGGCGAACAGGTCGAGGTGCTCAGCTGAAGAGCGTGGCCCTGGTCACCGGGGCCTCTGGCTTTCTTGGCCGTCACCTGGTCATGGCCCTGCTGGCCCAGGATCGCTCCGTGGTTGCCCTCTGCCGGAAGCCCGAAGCGTTGGCCGATCTTCGGCATCCCCACCTGCGTATCGCCGCCGGCGATTTTCGAGACCCGGCGTCTTACACGGAGCTGCTGACCTCGGGGGCCTCCGTCTTCCATCTGGCGGCCATGCGCAATCAACCCCAGGTCCGGGCGCGGGAGATGGAGGAAGTCAACGTCGAAGCCACCTTGAACCTGGCCCGGCGATCGGGAGATAGGGGAATCGCACGCTTCGTCCACGTTGCGACCGCTCTCATTTTTGGGCCGGCGAGGGATGGCCGAGCTCGGACGGAGCAGGACGATCTCGATCCCACCGGCTCGGCGTACGTTCGTTCGAAAATCGCCGCGGTTCGGGGAGCTCGCGACCTGGCCAGGGAGGGGCTGCCGGTGGTCACCGTCTGTCCGACGATCGTCTTCGGTCCCGATCATCCTTCCCACCCCAATCGGGTGAGCTCCGAGATCCGCCGCCTGCTCAAGGGATGGCCGGGGATCTGGCTGGCTGGCGGGCGACAATCCCGGAACCTCGTCTTCGTAGAGGACGTGGTTCGCGGGATGCTCGCGGCTGAGGAGCGAGGAACGAAGGGAGAGGAATATCTCCTGGGAGGAGACGAGATCGCGCCTCGCGAGCTGACCCGGCAGGTGCTGGCGCTGGCGGGAAGGCGCAACGCAAGGGCCTTGTCCCTGCCAGCCGGCGCAGCCCGGGCAGCCGCCTGGATCCTGGATCGCCTGCGCGGCCAGGATCGCCGCACTGCGGGAGCCGGATATGCTGCGGCCGTCGAGACCCTGCTTTTGGAATGGCGCTTCAGCTCTGCCAAGGCACGCCGGGATCTTGGCTATCAGCCTCTCTCCGTGGCGGAAGGGCTGGTTCGTACTCTGGACGGACTGCAACTCTTGAAGGGATCGAGGGGAGATGATCGAGGTTGAAACCATCAAGACCGGGGCTCGATTCGGGGGGGCTGCGGAGCTCCACTTGCGCGAGCGGCAGCGACAGGATTGGGACCGGATCGCCGGGTCGGTCCGCGATTTCGCCGCCGCGCCGAGCACTCTGTACTACCGCCGCTGCGAGATCGCGTTGATCGAGCACGCGGTAGGGGACCTCCGGGGCAGGCGGGTGCTCAAGCTGGACCTCTGGAACGAGGCGTTCAACACCCGCATCCTGGACTGGATGCGCTCCCAGGGGGCTCAGGTGGCCGGCCTCGACCTCTCGAGGGTGGTCGCCCATCGGGCGCATCGCAATGCCGCGGCGACGGGGAATCCCCTGGCGTTGCTGCGGGCCGACATCCGCGAGCTCCCGTTTCCCTCCGGCTCGTTCGACGTCGTCTATACCATGGGGACGATCGAGCACATCGACGAGTATCCGCAGTCGTTGCGGGAGATCCAGCGGGTGCTGCGGCCGGGCGGTCGGGCGATCGTCGGCGTGCCGCACAAGTGGAACCTCTTCCTGCGTCCGCTCATGGTTTGGATCCTCGATGCTTTCGGCCAGTATCTCTACTCGCCGGAGAAGTCCTTCAGCTCCGGCGAGCTGCGGCGGGATCTCGAGAGGGCCGGCCTGCAGCCGATCGAGCGGACGGGGATTCTCACTCTGCCGGGCTTCCTGAGGATGGCGGACCTCTTCTGCTACACCCGCGGCATCCCCATGTACCGGCTGAGCCCGCTGTTCCTCGCCCCGTTCGAGTACCTGGAGACGCGGTGGCGCTGGCCCGGCCGCTTCGGCTACCTCCTGACGTGGATCGCCTCCAAGCCCATCTCTACCTTTTAGCCGTGTCCTCGTTCCTTCAAGCCTCCTCGCTGATCCTCGGAGTTGCGCTCACCCTCCTCGGCCTGGCCGTCACCGCCTTCGTGCTGGGCCGGATGCTGACGGGAAAGCTGGACCGCGCGGTGGAGCGCTGGGCGATGCCAACGGCCCTGGGCCTGGGGGCTCTCGCCCATCTGGGGTTTGTTCTCGGCCTCGCGGGCCTGCTCCGGCCCGCGGCGGTTCTCCCCATCGTCGCCGGCATTCATGTCCTGGGATTCCGTGTCTGGCGTGAGTTACAGGGAGCCGAGCCTTTCCGGCGACTGCGCTGGCGGCACGTGCTCCTGGGGACCGTGGTGCTCCTTCCCCTCGCTCTGTTGACTCTCTTTCCGCCGACGGCGTTCGACGCCACCCTGTATCACCTCCCCATCGCCAGAGGTTTCGTGGCCTCCGGGGGTTTGCCCTTTCTTGCCGACCTGCGGTTTCCCGTCTTCCCGCAGGTCAACGAGATGTTGTTCGCGCTGGTTATGTTCTTCGCCCCGGACGTCGCCGTTCACGGTGTTTCGTGGCTGATGACAATGCTCACTGCGGCCCTTCTCTGGGCCTGGGCGCGGGAAGCATTCTCTGGCCCGGTGGCCGGTTGGCTGGCGGCTGCGATCTACCTGGGTAATCCCATCGTGGTCTACCTTGCAGGCATCGGTTACGTAGAGGCCGGGCTCACCCTGTTCGTCACTTCGACGCTCTATGCCGTGAGACGCTGGAGGAGCTCTGGAGAACGGAGATGGCTGATCCTCGCCGCGGTTTTCGCGGCCACCGCGGCGGACACCAAGTATCTCGGACTCTTCTTCGTCGGAGTGATCGGACTGATCGTGGTCCTCGGTCGCTCGCCAGGCCCGGAAGGCGGCTTCAGGGCCCGCTGGGCCGGCGTCCTGCTCTTCGTCGCGGTCGCGGGCGCGGTACTGGCGCCCTGGTACGGACGCATCTATGCCTGGACCGGCAATCCTCTCTTTCCCTATTTTCCGCAGTTTTTCGGTTTCGGCCCCTGGTCGCCACCTCGCTTCCGGAGCTTGCTCGCGCATCCTCCAACGATCTCAGGAGCTTCCGCCGCCGTGTCCCGGGGGATCAATCTGGTGAGGCTTCCTTGGGATCTGGTGTTCGAGCGCGCCAGGTACAACGGACAGCCGCCGTACTCTCCCCTTTACCTGGCTGTGCTGCCACTCGCCTTGGGGATTGCCTGGAAGGACGTCCGGCAAAGGCGTTTGCTGGCGCTCGCGGCCGCCTATGCGTTCTGCTGTCTCGGGCTTCCACCCGACGCACGCTACATGATCTCCGTCGTGCCGCTCGTTAGCCTCTCCGCGGCCGGAGCGCTTCTGGCGCTGCTCGTCCGGCTTCCGCGCCGGCGCGACCTGCTGACCGTGGGGCTGTGCGCCGGATGCTTCCTGCCCGGATGGCTCTATACCCTTTACCGCCTTCACCATCTGGGAGCCCTGCCTTTGACGCCCGCGGGGCGCGAGGCCTATCTCGCGCGGTGGCAGCCCTTCTATCCGGCGGTGGTGCCGCCGCGGCTGCTGGACGGGTACTGGTACCGGGACAGCCACACGCCGGAGTAGTTCGCTGCAGCGGGTCGCCC
>DATIOS010000012.1:0-8608 GCA_035472915.1 Thermoanaerobaculia bacterium | reverse complement strand
GTTCAGCATTGTACTGTCGAATGAGTTTTTGTTAAATGGCGGAAGCTGGTATGCTGGAAGGTTGGTTGAAAACGGACGAGATGCTGAACCTGGAAGGAGCGCAGGCGGGATTGTCGTGGATCACGATCCTGCGGCGGCGTGAGGGATACCGCAGAGCCTTCGACGGCTTCGATCCCGTGAAGATCGCCCGCTATCAAGGGGTCAAGATCGGCGAGCTGATGAACGACACGGGGATCATCCGCAACCAGGCCAAGATCGCGGCGACGATCAAGAATGCCCGCGCGTTCCTCGAAGTGGTCGACAAGACGGGATCTTTCGACCGCTTTCTCTGGCAGTTCGTGGGCGGCGAACCCAAGGTCAATCACTGGGCTGTCCAGAAGGAGGTCCCCGCCGACACGACCGAGTCGAAGGCGATGAGCAAGGAGCTCAAGCGGCGGGGGTTCGGCTTCGTGGGCTCCACCATCTGCTACGCCTTCATGCAAGCGGTCGGCATGGTGGACGACCACATCGCGACCTGCTTCCGCCGCCAGCCAGGCGCTACTTCCGCCACTACTTCCTCCAAACGGCGGTGAGCACGGTCTTGCCGTCCTTCTGCGCACCCTGAAGCAGCGCGACCCGGCCGCCACCGGGCAGCTCGTGGACCGTGAGGAAGCGGTCACGATTGGAACCAGCCCCCTGGTCCGATCCGCCTCGATCCGAATCTCTCGCGTCTGGCTTGGGCGCGCCAGGCACGGCGACCGCCCAGATCGGCCGGCCCGCCAGGGGACGCGAGCCTTTCGGGTCCCCAGGATAGAGAAGCAGGCGATCGCCCACCAGGACGAGAAGATCCGGCACGCCGTCGCCCGTCAGGTCCGGGCCGTACAGCCAGTCGGTCGGTTGATCGGCCAGCTTCCAGTGCCGCGGCCGGGAATCGAAATGGCCGCCGCCCAGGCCATGGTAGGCGGTGACCTGCAACTCTTTGCCCTGCAAGCCGGCGGCATGAACGGTCACCAGATCCTGATGGCCGTCGCCGTCGGCGTCGGCGGAGACGGAGTCCAAGGGAAACCACAATGGGCAATCGGTCTCGAAAGCCAGTGCGGGAAGGCTCCCTTTGCGCGAGCGGTCGCGGCCCAGCAAATAGAGGCGGAAGCGCTTCTTGGCGAAGACGCCGATCTTGTCGAAGGACGTCGCCGCCAGCACCGGCGTGCCGTCGAACCGCAAGTAGCGCCTGTCACTCATCATCAACCGCTCTTCGCCCGGCAGCAGGGACCAGGCCTCCTGCTGGGCCGTGCCGTCGAGAGGGATGAGGATCGTTTCGATCCGCCGCCGGCCCGCGACCTGCGGACCCACGACGAACAGCGGCGGCTCGCCGGGCAACAGGGTCACGGGCGGGCTGCTGAGACGCAATCCCCAGCGCTGTTTCTCGGCCTTCACCGGCAGTTGGTAGACCCCGCGGTGTTGAAGGGAACCGCCAGCCCCGCGCTCGAAAAGCTCGAGCAAACCGGTATGGGCCGCGGGAATCCACGGCCGGCCCGCCGCTGCGCCGGCCACCGACCGCAAGTCCACATTCGATTCGTTCAACACCTTGCGCGCCGCGCCCCCGCCGGCCGGAGAGAAGATCGCGCCCGGCATCCCGGCGAGAGGACCGGCCACGCCCTTGCCCGCCAGATCGAAGGCGATGACGGCGTTGGTTTCCTCATGCAGACTATCGATCAACCGCTGAAGTGACCGGCGTTCCGGATCAAGAAACAGCAGGCTCTTCGCGCCCTTGCCGTCCTTTCCCGCTGCCAAAAGAAGCGCTACACCGGGCCGCCCGCTGGGGCCGGTGACCCCGGTCGCCGAAACCAGGGTGCCGGGGAGGGAGACGGAGAAGGTCTGGGCGGAGAGGGCGGTGGGGAGAAGGATGAAAAGAAATACGAGGCGTTTCACTTCCCCCCTCCGCTCAAGTAAAGATCCAACCGCACCGGCTGCACGAAGCCTTCGTCGACGGCGTGCTGGGGGTGGGTAACCACGATATCCGAACGGCCGTCGCCGTCGAGATCGCGAATCTGCACCAGCGACAGGTCTCGCGGCTCTTCCTTGAGATCGAAGGACATGTCGGGATCGGTGGGAAAGGAGCAATCGGCCCGGCCACGGTGAATGGTTACTTTTTTGCCACGGCCGAGTTGCACGAAATCGGCCTTGCCGTCACCGTCGAAGTCGCCGGAGAAAAGCGAGAGCTGACTCACCCGCAGATCATTCAGATCGACTTTGAAGGAACCCGAGAGGTCGAGGCCCTTGACCGGACGGAAGGCGCCGTCCTTCTGCTGGCACCAGACGTGGAAATCGAGCCCGATCGTCAGCCGCTTGGTGGCGAGGCTGCCCAGGACCTTGGCGACTCCCACGTCCATGGTGACGGTGATGAGATCCGGCCGATCGTCGCCGTTGATGTCCTTGAAGCCGCCGGGGAGCTCGATCTCGCTTTCCGCGGACTCGAAGCCGTAGCCGGTGACGTCGAGGGTGCGGTGCGGGGATTTCTCCGGCACCAGATCGCGGGAGAGACGGTGGAAGGTGAGCCGGCTGTGGGGCGTTCGCGCCTTCTCGATCTCCTGACGGATGGAACCGCGCTTGGGGTCGTCCAGACTCTGGCGCAGCACCACCTCGGCGAGGCCCTTGCCCTCCAGATCGCCCAACCAGACGGGATTGGGCCCCTTGGGATCGCCCGAGCCCAGGACGACTTCGACCGGTGGCAGGAACTTGCCCTCGCCCTCACCGCGGGCCACCCAGACGGAGCGCCACCGCTTCACCGGATCGCGGAAGACGAGGTCCGGCTTGTCGTCGCCGTTGACGTCCTCGACCTTCGGCAACGGATAGCGATGCTCGAGATCCGCGGCCGAGCGCCAGGCCTCGCCCGGCACGGGCACCCGGGAGGCGGCGCGCCGCGCCAAAGCCTTGTCCTTGCGGCGGCCGAGATAGACGGCGATCGCATCGCGAGCCGGCAGCAGCAGGTCGGGAATGCCGTCGTCGTCGACGTCCTGGACCAGGCTGAGGTCGCCCAGAAAGTTGCCGGTGTGGGCCATCACCGGCGGATCGGCGATCCAGGGTTCGAGACGCAAAGCGCCGGACCCTTCGAGGCGAAGAGCGCTCACTCCCTCATCGGTCAAGGCGACGACGGGCGTTCCCGGGGGGCCAGCTTCCATCGCCAGAACTGAAAGGGGAAGGGGGAGGACACGCGGAGGTTCATAAGAGCCATCCGGCCGGGCGCGATAAAACCGCACCTCGCGGCGGTCCATCACCGCCGGCACGATGGTCATCGTCTCCACCAGCCCCTGGACGTCGTCCATGGTGCTGCTTTCGGTGATAGCCACCTCGTCCCACTGGTTGTAGGCCACCACGACGACCAGATCGCGATGACCGTCGCCGTCCAGATCGGCGGAAATCACGGCGGCCGGCGCTCCCGGCAGGTTGAGGCTTACGGTATGCAGCGTCGAGGGAACGGGCCGGCCGGCGCCGAGGGGCGCCGGCACGGCGCACAGCAGGAGGGCCACCAACGGGAGAAGCGGGAACGAGGGGAGGAGGCCTCGGCTCCCGGATGTATTCATCAGCTTCACGCCCCTAAGAGTAACCGGGCGCGAAGCGTTTCGATCCTTCAGCGGGGTTACATCCCCACGGTTGAAAGGGCCGCTGCAGCGACCAGTAGGAGAACAGAGGTGAGGGACAGCGCCAGCATCTTGACGAACTCTTTGGTCACGGCATTTACCCCTTTCCTGGTTGATCTCGCCACTCCTACTAAAGGCTCTTCAGCGGCCTCAAGCGTTACAACGTCGCTAGGTATTCGATCCCCTCACCGAGTTTCTGACCAACTCTATAGACGGCAAAAGAGGTGCCAAGGTTTAGCCAGGGGGAAGGCCGGAGCTTTCGGGCCGCCGGCCGTCCTGTTTAGACGACGGATCGTCGACAGAAGCTGACAGAGGTACGAGCAGAGGAACGTATTCTTACGCCGTGGGCACGCCTCGCCGCCGGGGTCCCCGAGGAAAGGCCGCGTCGATCTTCCGCAGCTCGTCCTCGCCGAGCTCGATCTCCACCGCTCCGGCGTTGTCCGCCACGTGCTCGGCCTTGGCAGCTTTGGGGATGGCGAAGAGACCAGGTAAGCGCAGCAGGAAGGCGAGGGCGATCTGATGCGCGGTGGCGCCGTGAGCCTTGGCGATCTCGGCCAGGAGCCGGCCCCCCGCACTCCCTGGCGAGGGGAAGTCGCCCTGGCCGAAGGGACTGTAGGCCACGACCGCGATCTCGTGCTCGGTGCAGAACGGGATCACCGCGTGCTCGATCGCCCGCTCTTGCAGGTGATAGAGAACCTGATTGGCAGCCAGCTTCCCCGGCCCGGCGATGGCCTCGGCACGTGCCAGCCCCTCCTCGTCGAAATTGCTCAGTCCCCAAGTGCGAATCTTCCCCACCGCCACCAACTCTTCGAAAGCGGCGATCGTGTCCTTCAAGGGGTGGGAGCTCGGCCAGTGGAGGAGATAGCAATCCAGATGATCAGTCCGCAGGCGGCGGAGGGACCGGTCGCAGGCCTGAACGGTGCCGCGCCAGGATGCGTTCTGCGGCAGCACCTTGCTTACCAGGAACACCTCGTCCCGCCGGCCTGCCAGGGCCTCCCCCACGATCTCCTCCACCCGGCCTTCGCCATACATCTCCGCCGTGTCGACATGGGTCAATCCCGCATCCAGGCCGCGCCGCAGGGCAGCGATGGCTGCACGCCGATCGTCCCGCTCGATGTTCCAGGTCCCCTGTCCGATTACGGCGACTTGCTGGCTGGCCGGTCCGAAGGCGCGGGTTTTCATTTTTTCTCCTCCCAAAGGCCCCACGGTATTGATAGGATGCCAGACTCCGATGCTCATCTGGATCCTTCTGACCGCTTTTGCCCTGATCTGGCTCCTGGTTGCGGAAGCACGGAGCTTCCGGGGCGGCGTCCTGTTTTTCAAGCCTCTCGCCTCGGCGGGATTCGTGGCCGTGGCGTTGGCCCTCGGCGCACCTTTCAGCCGCTACAGCGAGGTCCTTCTCCTGGCCTTTCTCCTCTGCTGGCTGGGCGATGTGCTGCTGATGTTCGACCGCTTCTTCCTGGCTGGTCTGGTGAGCTTCGTTCTCGCCCACGTCGCCTTCGGCGCCGCCTTTGCCCTGCGCGGCCAGTCCGTGCCGTGGGCGATGGCGTCCCTGGCCATCCTGGCGGTGGCCGCCGGAGTGATCGTCCGCTGGCTACGGCCCCACCTGCCATCCGACATGCGCATCCCGGTCTATTTTTACGTCGGAGCCATCACCGTCATGGTAGCGCTGGCGGCAGGCGCCGTGGCCGCCGGCTCGCCCTGGGTGATCCTGGCGGGCGCCGCCGCTTTCTATCTGTCGGACCTCTCGGTGGCCAACGACCGCTTCGTCCACGAAAGATTCCTCAACAAGCTGTGGGGCCTCTCGCTCTACTACGCCGCTCAAATCCTGCTCGCGGCGAGCGTACGGAAGTGATCGGCGCGATCCGGCTCGGTTGACTCCTCATCAGCAGCGGCGGTAAGCTTTTGGTTGGACTCCGCCGACAATGTCTCCCGACCTGGTAAGCAATCACTGCCCCTACTGCCACCGGGCCATGAAGGTCAGCCGGATGACTTGTGTGTCCTGCACGGTCTCCGTCGACGCCAGCTTCCCGGCACCGCGCCTGGCCCGGCTCCCCCTGGAGCACCAGCGCTTCATCGAGCTGTTCATCCTCGCCAGCGGCAATCTGAAATCGATCGCCGAGCAGGCAGGAGTCTCCTACCCAACCGTTCGCTCACGGCTCGACAGGATCATCGATACCCTGCAGAGGGTCGTCACGGAGAGCAACGACGGCCATGAAGAATTGTTGAATGACAAGGAGCGGACCGAAGCCGTATCCCGTTTGATCAAGGCGATCTGACCTCTCTCCTGTGAACCTCACCCAAGCGCTGATCCTGGTCGTCGCTTCCTTCGGGGCCGGTGTCATGAACGCCATGGCCGGCGGCGGAACGATCCTCACGTTCCCTTCCCTCATCTTTCTCGGGCTGCCGTCCATCGCCGCCAACGCCACCTCGACCGTGGGCCTGCTCCCGGCCGCCATGACGAGCTTGTACGGTTACATCGACGAGGTGCGAGAGCAGCGGAAGTGGCTGAAGACGCTCTTCCTGCCCAGCTTGATCGGCGGCGCCATCGGTTCGGTGCTCCTGCTGCGGACGCCGGAGAAGACGTTCGCCGTCCTGGCGCCGCTGCTGATCCTCTTCGCGACCGTGCTCTTCATGGTCCAGGGCCTCCTCGCCCGCTCCCAGGCGAAGCGGCAGGCAGAGAATCCTCCCGCCCCTTCGAACGGTCCTTCGCAGGGACGCTGGACGCTCGCCGTCCTGCTCCAACTCGGAGTCGCCGTCTACGGCGGCTACTTCGGCGCCGGCATCGGCATCCTGATGCTCTCGCTGCTGGGCTTCCTCGGGCTTTCCAACATTCACGCCGCCAACGGCATCAAGAACTTTTTTGGCTTCTGCATCAACGTCGTGGCGGCGGCCTATTTCATCCTCAAGGGCGCCGTGGTTTGGCCGGCGGCCCTGGTCATCGTGGGCGGCGCGGCGGTCGGAGGCTACGCCGGAGCCCGCTTCGCCAAGCGCATCGGCAAGGAGAAGGCCAGAGCCGCCGTGATCGTCATCGGCCTGGTGGTGACGGCGATCCTGTTCTGGGAGCAGGCGGCGAAGTGAACGCCACGCAGCGGTCGTAGAGCTCCCGCAACGCGTCGCGGACGTTGCCGCCGTGGCGGACAAAAAGCTCCTCCGAGGACGGCAAAGGCCCCGCCGAATCCGGCCCGGTCAGCTCGGCGACGATTTCCTCCAGCAAGCCGGGCGAGGTATGACACTCATGGAGAGTCGGCAACAGCCCGGGACGGTGGGAAGTGATCACCAGTCCCCCGGCGGCCCGGCTCCTCAGGCGGATCTCCAGCCAGGCGAGATGGCTGAGCTGCTCGGCGCCGTCGACGAGCAGGGCGTCCTCGATTGTGAGGCCCCGAAAAAGCGTCTTCCGCTGGGTTGGGGACAACCGGCGGTCTCCTTCATGAAGAAGGATCGTCCGGATTCGAAACCCGCGCTGTGCCAGTCGCCGCGCCAGCTCCTCCAGCAGCGTGGTCTTCCCGCGGCCATGGAGACCCACCAGGGCGGCGCGGAATCGTAGAGCGGCGAGGCGGCCGATCAGATCCTCCCAGCCGATCGCATCGAGCCGGTAGGAAATCGCCCCGAGGCGCTGAGCGGCGAACGGGTTGTCCCTGGCCCGCAAGGTTTATCTCGCTGGCGTCAGACGCGCCGGGAGCATGATCTCTTGTCGCGTGGGTGATACCAGGATCTCGATCCGGCCGGCTCTGGCACCCGGTTCTGCCACCACCTCCAAAGCCCAGAGCAAGGAAATCAAACTGCCGGAGAAACTGTAAGGCCCCGAAGGGAGCGTGATGCTGAAGCTCCTCTGGTCGTTGAGGGCAGGAGAGGGAAACGGCACGGTCGAGACCACGCCTACGTCCTGATCGCCTTTGCCCGTGGTGTACCAGAAGAGGCGCAGCTCCACCGTCGTTGCTGGCTTCTCGAGCTGCCAGGAGACCGTGCCCTCCACCGTTTCGCCGGGAGCGAAGACCACGCCGTTCCGAGTCTCGACCTGGATCCGCTCCATCACGTTCCCCTTCCTGGCCGCACCAGCACCTCGTACTCGTCGTCGGAATCGGGCCAGCCTTTGATGTCGCAGTGCGCCTTCAGCGCCCAGCGGATCTTGTTGTGGGGCGCCTTGAAGGACGGCATGGTGTCGCGCGGCACGGAAAAGCTCGTGGAGCCGCTCTCGATCTCGACGGACTGCCGGGTGTCGATCAGCGTCAAGGTGGCGAAAACCGATTTGTCGGTATAGGTGTCTGTGCCTCGGCGATACTGCGCCTCCTCCCGCCCTTCAAGAATCAGCGACAGCCGCGTCACGCCTGCCGCCTGGCTGGAGAACCTCCATTGCAGGAAACCCGTCTCGCCGGCCGCGAGGGTGCCCGGAGTCAGTGTGAGATGAAGCCGAGGATTGAACAGGACGAGGAGCTGGCGGAGCACGGCGTAGAGCAAACCCAACCCGATGAGGACGAAAGGAATGAGGAACAGCGTCATACAGCCGACGGGGGAGTTGGTGCGCCAGCCCAAAACGGCCTGCCAAACGAAGACGGAGACGATACCGTTCCAGAACAGGGCGACGAACGCCAGGCCGAGAAGCTTCCCCCACGGCGTGATTTCAGGCTTGAGCTCCAGCGGCCCGCCGCCCACGGCTGCTGGTTGTGCCTGAACGCCGAAGGGCTCGGCCGAGGCCAGAGGAAGACCCCGTGCCGCGGCCCGCGCGCGCCGGCCCGCCGCCAGCGACCACGCCATGCCGACGCCCCCGACGATCACGAAAAGAAGTGGGATGAGGCCGAAGAGCCACTCCGCCGAGGGATTCCGGTTGAGCACCGCCTGCTCGGGATGGATCGGATCGACCCAGCAGGAAACCCGGGCGCCGGGCGGATACCGGGCGACGATCTCCTCCTTCCCCGACCGTCCACTCGACGAGCCACCCAGGAAGCTGTAGCGGCGGGCCTCGAAGGCCTGACCCTCAAAGCTGTAGGAGT
>DATIOS010000011.1:0-3102 GCA_035472915.1 Thermoanaerobaculia bacterium | reverse complement strand
GGCCCTCTTCTCCCGACCCCCTCCACCCCCTCACCGGGAGAAGAGGGAGAACAGCAAGACCGCCCCAGCCGGGTTCCCCTCTCCCGGGGTGGGGGCTGGGGTGGTCGGGAGAGGGGTAGGGGTGAGGGTCTTGGGCGGGGGGCTGCGATACTTGGGAGTAAACGCCTACTCCAACTCTCTCAGCTTCCGGTAATACGTCGTCCGCGAAATTCCCAACAGCTCCATGGCCTTCCCGGGGTCGCCTCCCACGGCAGCCAGGGCCACGGCGAAGGCCTGGCGTTCGGCACGGCGAACGGTCTCGTCGAGGGTGAAGGATTGCGCGGGGGAATTCAGGGGACGGCGCACCCGCTCGGAGAGATGTTGAAGATCGATCGGCTCGCCGCGTTCCAGGAGGAGGACGGCCTTTGCGACTTCATTCTGCAGCTCGCGGACATTGCCCGGCCAGTCGTATTGCACCAGGGCGCCGAGCGCGGCGCGGGTGATGCCGGGGCTCGCGAGGCGATTCTTCTCCAACTCGCGGTGGAAGAAGCGGGCGGCGAGGGCCGGGATCTCCTCCCGCCGCTCGCGCAAAGGCGGCAGCTTCACCTCGAAAGCCGCCAGCCGGTGATAGAGATCGCGCCGGAAGCCGCCCTCCCCCACCAGCGCCGCAAGGTCGCGGTTCGTGGCCGCCACGAAACGGACGTCCACCTGCACGGGCACCCGTCCGCCGACCCGGAAGAGCGTCGTGTTCTCCAGCACGCGCAGCACCTTGGCCTGCGTCTCCGGCGCCATGTCTCCCACCTCGTCGAGGAACACCGTGCCGCCGCTCCCCCGCTCCAGAAGGCCGGGCCGGGCCTCGACGCCCGTCGCCACTCCCTTTTCGATGCCGAACAGCTCGGATTCCAACAGCTCCCGGGGAAGCGCGGCACAGTTGACGGCGAGGAACGGCCCGGCGGCCCGGCGCGAGCGGGCATGGACCCAGCGCGCCAGCACCTCTTTGCCAGAGCCGGATTCGCCAAGAACGAGCACCGGCACGTCGCCGCGGGCGACCTTGCCGGCCCGGCGGTAGAGCTTGGACATCTCCAGTCCGAGTCCCGCCGGCGAGGTTGCCTCCGGTATCTGCGGACGCTCGGGACGCTCCGCCTCGGACCGCCGCCGCAGAACTGAACGCGCCGCCAGCGAGGCCAGGACCAGGCGAAACAAGGGCCGCAGCGGCGCCAATTGCTCGGCTTCCTGTGCGCGTAGCCGGAGCTTCCAGCCATCGGGACCTTCGACGTCCAGCCTGGCCAGGTTTCGCGGCAGGCGATCCTGGGTCGAAGCAGCAGCCACCACGGTCTCTCCCGCCGGTCCCGTCCGCAGGATCTCGGCCCGCCCCAAAGGGAGGACCGCGATCCAGCGATGCACCAGCTCGTCCGCCGCCTCATGGGGCGTCGTGAGTCCTTCGGCCAGAGCAGGCAGGACCTCCTCCAGCGTCTCGGCAAGCCGCTCCAGCGGATGGAGCCCCTCGGTCGTGAGACCGTTGCCGATCTTCGTTTCCGCCGCGCCCACAGGAATCTCTCCCGACCCCAGGAGCACCTGCGTGCGCGCCGGGTCCGCGGGCTGGAGGACACCCTGCGCCGAGCCGAAGGCGACCATGGCGAAGCCCAGGACCGCGGTCTCCCGGATTCGGCGGCCGGCTACGAACGTCCCATTCTTGGAATCGAGATCGCGAACCACGGCGCCGCCATCGGCAAGGACGTTGACGACCGCGTGCCGCCGCGAAACTCCGGGCTCGTCGAGTTGGACCTCCACTTCCGCGAGTGAGCCCACCACGTGCTCGCCCGGCGCGAGCTGGAAGCGCCGCACGGCTGTGCCATCCGGCGAAAGGACCTTGAGGAGATAGCCGGGGGAGCGTTCGTCCGGCCCGCTCACCGGCTCAGGCCCCGTTGGCGCAGCCAGTCGTCGATCTGTTTCACGATCTCAACCTGCTGATCCGCGGCCAGGCTCTCCCGCGCCTGCCGGGCCAGCCGGATGGCACGGCCGCGGTCACCACCGCCCTCCCAAAGAGCGTTGGCCAGAAAGAAGCGGGTCTGGCTCAGTTGAGCCGGGACTCCCGGTTGGCTTTCAAACAGGGCCAGGGCGCGCTCGGCCGCCGGGATCGCCTCGCGAGCGCGGCCGAGCTTGGGCAGCGCACGGGAGATCCCTGCCAGGCTATTGCCCAGCGCGGGGTTTTTGGCGCCGAGAGTTTTTTCCTGGATCGCCAGGGCGCGCTGATAGGAGGCCAGCGCTGCGGCCGGCTGGTTCTGAAGCATCAGGACTTCACCCATGTTGACCAGTGTCATGGCATCGTACGAGTGCTCGGGTCCGAAACACTCCTCGAAGATGGCGAGCGCCTCGCGATCGTAGCGAAGGGCGACGTCGAGATGCCCCACATATTGATGAGCGGTGGCCAGACCCACGAGCCCGCCGGCCACCCACCAATGTTTCGGTCCGTACTGGCGGCGGTTGATGTCGACCATCCGTTCGAAGGCGGCGATCGCGTCCTGATTGCGGTGCAGGCTGTTGTAGATGTTCCCGAGAGTGTTGTACGTGGCGGCGAAGTCGGGATGGCCCGCAGGCAAGGTTTTCTCGCGGATCTGAAGGCTGCGAAGCGCATAGGATAAGGCCTCGTTCTCCCGCCCCAACTGATCGAAATACTGGGCGGCATCGTTGAGAATGGAGGGAATCCGGGGCAGACCGGGGCTCGCCTTTTCGGCAAGCGACAAGGCCTCCAACGAGAGATCGAGCGCCTCCTGGAACCGCCGCTCGCTCGCCCGAGTCGCGGCGAGTTGCACCAGAAGCTCAGAGCGGAGCAGAGGGCCGCCCCGCGCTCCCTCGGCGATGCTCTGCGCCAGCCGAGCCCACTTCTCGCCGTCCGCCGGGCGGGCCTGCTCATAGCCGGTGACCCAGGAAAGCTGAGCGGCCGACCGCGCCGCCACCACTTGATCGCCGGCCGCCTGGGCGGCGGTGAGAGCCTCTGTATTGGCGCAGTCGGCGATCGGCGGCAGCTTGTTTACCGCCGGCACGGCTTTCTCGGCGATCTGGAAATCAGCCTGCGCGAAAAGCTGAGTCGTCGCGGCCACGTCCTGGAGGTGTTGATCCAGA
>DATIOS010000010.1:0-9491 GCA_035472915.1 Thermoanaerobaculia bacterium | reverse complement strand
GCAGGTCGGCGGTGACCTGCTGCGGGCGCAGGTTGGGGGCCAGCAGGTGCAGGAGCACCGGCACCCGGCCGGCGGCGATCCGCGGGGTCTCGGCCAGCCCGAAGAGCTCCTGGATGCGGGCGGCGAGCACCGGCGGTTTTCCCGGCTCGTAGTGAACCTTGACGTGGCTGCCGCTGGGGACTTCCAGACGTTCCGGGACCTCGCGACGCACCGCTTCGAGCTGCGGGTAGGAGAGGGCTCCCATGAGAGCCTCCAGTAGCGGGGCTCGCCGCAGGTCGGCGAACGACTTGCGGCCGGCGGCAAGGACCGGGAGAAGATCGCGGATCTCGCCATCCGTGAAGCGGGGGAGTGCCAGCTCGGGTCTCCAGTCCGCCAGACAACGGACCCGAGCCAGGAAGCCGGCGACCTCGGGATCGTCGAGCGCGAGGGCACGGTCGATTCGGTCCGTGGCCGCCTGGACGAGGACGCGCTCGGTTTCTGACGCCTTCGGCGCCGGCACCTCGGATTCGGCGATCACCAGGTCGTCGTATCGCGTCCGTTTCCAGGCGGCCACGCGCTCGCGGGACTCGTCGAATTCCAGATCGATCGAGGTGGTCAGACGATCGGCGTCGAGCCACTCGGGCTCCACGGCGGAGGCCTTGCGTACCAGCGCTTCGCCTCCTCGGTTGCCGTCCAGCTCGACGCAGAGAAACAGCTCGGCCTCCAGCACGGCGCTCTCCTCGGCGAGACGGACGCCGCGCCCTCCCACCATCAAGGCCCGCGGGCTGCGCGGCTCGCGCCGTCGAGCCACCCGGTCGGGATAGGCGGCGAGAAGGGCGCGCAGGAGGGTCTCGTCGTCTCCGTCCTTGCCTGAAGCTTCCACGAGCTCCCGCCGCGCCATCTCGGCGAGCTGATCCCGCGCCCGCAGCACGAAGCGGGCAGCGCCCGCGTTCAGGGCCTCGCTTTCGAAATCGTCCCGTTGCTCGAAGCTTACGAGGGCATCCAGGCGATCGAGGAGGTCGGAGCGGGAGCTGCGGCGAGGGCCGGCGCCGCGAACGGAAGAGCGGGAGAACGGATCGCGCTCGGCGAGAAGGGCGGCGAGGAGGGCGGCCTCCCGCGTCCGCCCGGACCGTTGACCTTCGATCAGCAGGCGGGCGAGCCGGGGGTGGACGGGCATGCGAGCCATCGTGCTCCCCAGCGAGGTGACGACGTTGTCGAAGGCGCCGAGCTGCCGCAACAGCTGCACGGCGGCGGCCAGGGATTCCGGGGACGGGGTTGTAAACCAGCCGAAGGCGGCGAGGTCGGTCTCGCCCCAGGCCAGGAGCTGGAGAGCGGGACCCGCGAGGTCGACGCGAGAGATCTCCGGTGTTTCCCGCTCGGCCAGCGCGGCAGTCTCGTACTCTGGCCAGAGGCGGAGGCAGATCCCCGGCGCCTGCCTGCCGGCCCGGCCCGCCCGCTGATGCGCCGAGGCGCGGCTGATCCTCCCCAGCTCCAGCCGGTCCAGACCGCTGGCTGGATCGAAGCGCAACCGGCGGACCTGACCGGAATCGACCACGGCCGTGACGCCGTCGATGGTGAGCGAGGTCTCCGCCACGTTGGTGGCAAGGACAACCTTCCGCCGCGAAAGCGGGCGGAGCACCTCGTCCTGCCGCTCGGCTGGAAGGTCGCCGTAAAGGGACAAAACGGCGAGGTCCTGCTCGGCGGCCAGCCCGGCGAGGGCCTCGGCGCTACGCTGGATCTCCCCGACGCCGGGAAGGAAGACGAGCACGTCTCCCGCTGTCTCGCCCAGAACCTTGCGCACCCCGGCGGCGATCCGGGCCGGCAGGGGCCGGTCGTCCGGTCTTTCGCTATAGCGAATGTCCACCGGGAAGAGACGCCCCCGGCTTTCGAGGGTGGGAGCGTTTCCCAAGAACGAGGCAATGGGCCCGGGGTCGAGCGTGGCGGACATGGCGAGCAGCCTCAAGTCCGGCCGCACCTCGCGTTGGACGCGCCTTGCCATCGCCAGGGACAGGTCTGTCGCCAGGCTCCGCTCGTGGAGCTCGTCGAAGATCACGACTCCCACGCCTTCCAGAAAAGGATCGGCCTGCAGGCGCTGGACGAGGATTCCCTCGGTGACCACGAGGACTTTCGTGCGCGGCCCAGCCTTGCGGTCGAAGCGCACCTGGTAGCCGATCTCCTCGCCCAGTGCCGTGCCGGTCTCCTGGGCCATGCGGCGAGCGGCGGCGCGGGCGGCGATCCGGCGGGGCTCCAGCATCACGATCTGCCGGCCCTCGCCAATTCTTCCCGCCAGCAAAGCCAGGGGCACCCGAGTCGTCTTGCCGGCGCCGGTGGGCGCCACGAGCACGGCCGCCGGCCCTTCGCGCAGGGCGGCGAGGAGCGGCGAAAGAACCTCGTCGATGGGGAGTGGAGGCAGAGTGGGCAGGGGGCTCAAAGCGCGGCTCGGGGGCGACGGGCGGAGAGCGGCCCGCGCCGGGATTGTAACTTCAGCGCCTGCGGGAAGTGCGAGGCTTGGGGGCGCAAGCGGCCAGGATCTTGAAAACGACTTGCTCCTGATAGCGCCGAAGCCTCCCCAGGGTAATTTCCGAAAGCTCGGGGTCCTCAATGTCAAAATGTGCCAGGCCTACGGCGAAATCCAGCGGCACGAGGTCCGGATTCCGGTCGCAGGCGTCTTCGAGACCCCGGTTTAGCGAGACGCGATGGCGAACCAGGAGGCCGGCGTTCTCCAAGTCCTGCCGGTCGGGTCTCTTGTGGAGGGAGCAGAGGATCGCCGCGACGACCTCGCGCAGTCCGTCCACGGCGACCTCGACTCCGGCCATCCGCGCCTCCTGGGGCGGCTCGAGCAAGGGGCCAGGTTCGGCCGTCAAGCTCAGAAGGCAGGTGGATCCACAGTAGCCGGCTCCGAGCCAGATACGCTGGGAATCGCCATACAGGGTGGCGACATCCAGGCCCGCGTCGGCCAGGGTGCGGACAACCCGGCCGTGCAGCGCGCCCAGATCGCCGAAGTCGTGCCAGACGAAGTCGAGCTGCCCGATGAGGGGCGGCACGCGGCGGAGCCACCACCATAGCGCGGCGCGTCCAGAGACGCTCCAGTGGGGCTCAAAAAGGGCGAGAGCGCCGAGGACCCGGCGCGCGGCGAGAGGGAAGTCGGGAAAAGTTTTGTCCATGAAAAATCGGAGCCGCCTTACCAGAGTATAGCACGCATTATCGGGTTTTGTATCGCCTCAATAGGAGAATTATCTCTGGATACGGTAAAATCGGGTCTATGTCGGGCGTGGAGCTTGGGTCGTTCCTGGCCATCCTGCGGATCGTGCGGGGCTGGAACCAGGAGGAGCTCGCGCAGGCCTCAGGTCTGCGCAGCGGCACCATCTCCGACTACGAGCGGGGAAAGATGGTGCCGGGGCTCAACGCCTTGCAGCGCCTGCTGGGAGCCATGGGCTATCCGCTGGCGGCTTTGGACCAGACGCGGGCCTTTGTCAATTTGGTGCAGGCCGGGGACCTGCCGGCAGCGTCTCTGGAGGGAGCGGGCCGACCGGCAGACCTGCGCCGGGAAGTGGAGCAGGCCTCAGCCGAGGCCGGAAGGGTGGTCTCCCGGCTCACGCGGCTGATGTTTGCGGTGATGACCTCATCGGTGGCGGGCGAGGCCGGCGAGGGTTTGCATTCCGGCGAGTAGCCGGCGCTACGGCTCCGGCTCGTGGACCTCGCCAGCGTAGGGGAGGACGCGGAAGCCCTCCTGGGCGGCGGCGAGGCGCAGCGCCTCGTCCAGACAGACGAAGCCGACGCCTTGGGTGTGCTCGCGGCACCATACGAGCGAGGCGGCCAGTTGCAGCGCGCGTCCGGCCCGCAAAGGGTGGACGGTGAGGATGCGGAGGGCGCGCGCGCGCACTTCTTCGGACGGTTGAACCTCGAAGCCGCGAGCCCGGAGCTGCTCGATGAGAACCCGCGAGGTCGCGAATTCGGCCTCGGTAATGAGCTTGCGCCGCTGCAGGTTCGCCAGGGTCTCGACGCACTCCAGGATGGCGCCCCACCAGAAGGCGATGTCCGGATCTCGCTGGAGAAGGAGGTCGACGCCTTCCGAGGATGATTCCCGCACCGCCAGGGCGAGAAGCGCGGAGCTGTCCCAGAATCTCAGACGGCCTCCCGCAGCTCCCAACCTCCGGCGCTTTCCTCCTCGTCGTCCCGAGGGTGGACGTACTCGACGCGCGGCAGCTTCCAGAAGGTCTTCCAGAACGCTTCGTCCGCGGGTTTCTCCGGCGGCTTGACCAGCCCCGTCCGCACCAGCTCCTGCGTCGCCGCCACGGGGCTCGCCCCGGAAAGCGGCATCAGCCGGGCGATGGGCCGTCCGTGCTCGGTGACCTGGACCTCCTCGCCGGCTTTGACCCGGGCGAGCGTTTCGGAGAGCATCGCCTTCAGCTCGGCTATTCCCATGGATCGCATGAGAAAATTCTAGCCAATCTAAAATGACCTGTCAAGTCAGAATGCTTGAGCCAGAAGATACTTTGCAACTCTACGCCGGCCCGGCCGCAGCCTTGCCCGCGATGGCGAGGAACAGCTCCTGCACCACCTCCTTGAGCTCCACCGTGTAGCTCGCGAGGTCTTTGAGCGACTGCTCGATCTGCTCGGTGCCGGGGCGGGTCGAGAGCGTTCCGCCGGCGCGCGGGCGAATCTTGTAGGTCATCCGTTCGTCCAGGCTCTGCAGTTTCTGGTAGGCGTCCTTCAGGCGTTGCGGGTCCATGTCACGGGGTCTCCTTGGGGGTCTGGCCGGGATGGCTGAGCTGGATCGTGAAGTCGACGAGCCGCTCAACCTCCCGGGGGTCGAGCCGGCGCTTGAAGGCCGGCATCGGGCCGACGCCTTCGGCGATGCGTTTGCGGATCGCCGCGCGGTCGCCGCGCAGCGCCATGGGCGAGGCGAGAAGATTGGCGTGCGGGTAGAGGGTCAGCGACCGGGGGTTTCCCTCCCCTCGGGCGCCGTGGCAGCGTGCGCAGTAGGCTTCATAGAGGTCCGGAGCCGGGAGGTTTTTCCGCGTGCAACCTGCGAGCAGGGCGATGAGCGCCGCGAGCGCCGCACGAACAACGATCGGGTGGAGCTTCAAGGCGTCGGGGTGCCGAATCAGGCGGGCGTGCCGGGGTTGCGCCGGTGGACCATCGTGGCCGTGGCCTGGTCGCGCGGCCGCACCACGATCTCGTCGATGTTGACGTGGGACGGCCGGGTGGCTGCCCACACGACGCAATCCGCGACGTCTCCGGCGGTCAGCGGATCGAGACCGCGATAGACGGATTTCGCCCGCTCCTCGTCGCCGGCGAAGCGCACCCGGGAGAACTCGGTCTCCGCCAGGCCGGGGGCGATCTCCGTGACCCGCACGGGCTCGCCCAGCAGCTCCAGCCGCAAGGTGTGCGTGAAGGCGCGCACGGCGTGCTTGGCGGCCGTATAGCCCGCGCCGCCGACGTAGGTCTCGAAGCCGGCGATGGATCCGATGTTGATCAGGTGACCGTCGCCCGAGGCCTTGAGGGCAGGGAGGAGCGCCCGGGTGAGGCGCAGGGTGCCCATGACGTTGGTTTCCCACATCCACTCCCAGTCCTCTTCCTTGGCGCTCTCGATGCGGTCCAGGCCGTGCGCGCCGCCGGCGTTGTTGACCAGCAGGTGAAGGCGCTCCGGGAGATGGGCGGCGAAGGCGGCCACACTCGCGGCATCCGTGACGTCCAGGGGCAGCACGGTGGCGCGGTCGCCCAGCGGCGCGGCAACCTCCTGCAACCGGTCGAGCCGTCGAGCCCCCAGGAAGACGTGGAATCCAACGCCGGCCAGGGCCTGGGCCGTGGCCGCGCCGAAGCCGGCGCTGGCGCCGGTGACGACGGCGGTCTTGGCATGATCCTTGGCGGAGCTCATGGCTTACACCTCGGCCGACGGACAGAGGTCGGCGATGGGGCAGTGTCCGCAATCGGGCTTGCGGGCGATGCAGGTCCGCCGCCCGTGGTTGATGAGGAGGAGGGCGAAAAGCGTCCACTGCTCTTTGGGGACGACGGCCATGAGATCCAGCTCGATCTTCACCGGGTCGTCTTCTGCGGTCAATCCCAGCCGGCGGGAGAGCCGGGTCACGTGGGTGTCCACCACGATTCCCTCCGTCAGGCCGAAGGCGTTGCCCAGAATGACGTTGGCCGTCTTGCGGCCCACTCCCGGCAGCTCGACGAGATCTTCCATGCGCGCCGGCACTTCACCGTCGTGATCGGCGACCAGCGCCTTCCCGAGGTTGTTCACGGCCCTTGCCTTGTTGTGGAAGAAGCCCGTGCTCTTCACATACTCCTCGAGCTCGGCGAGATCCGCCCCGGCGAAGTCGCGGGCCGTCGGGTAGCGGCGGAAGAGGGCCGGTGTGACCTTGTTGATCTGCACGTCCGTGGACTGGGCGGCCAGGATGGTGGCGATGAGGAGCTGGAGGGGCGTTTCGAAGTCAAGGGCGATCCGGGGGTTGGGGTCCTCGCGGTGCAGGCGGGCGATGATCTCCGCCACCCGCTCCCGCCGCGCCCGGCCGGACTCCCGCCGCGCCTGGCCGGGTGTGATTCCAGGCGGCCTTGACGCCTTCGCCGCCGGCTTGGCGGTTGCCTTCGCCTTGGGAGTGCTCGACGCGCTTTTCTTCTCGGCCTTCATGGCCGCGGATCTTATCCCGTCTCGCCTTGGCGCCGCAGGCCCGGCTCGAGGATCTCCCGCGCCTGGAGGACCACCCGGCGCTCGTTGTCGAAGCTGAGCTTGGCGATTCCCTCGTCCCAGGAGAACCACTCGGCTCCGGAGACCTCCCCGGCGTCGAAGTCTGCGGCGGAACCGCTGACGTAGTCGAGCAGAAAATAGTCGACCCGCTTGTGCACGCGCCGGGCGCCTTTCTCTACGAACCAGTACTCCACTTCCGAAAGCGGCGCTACCACCCGGCCGGTGACTCCCGTCTCCTCCCGAACCTCGCGCAGGGCGGCCTGCTCCGCCGACTCGCCCTCCTCGATATGCCCCTTGGGGAGCTGCCAGCGCCGTCCTGCCTGGGTGGAGATCAACAGGATGCGGTCGCCCTCCACCACCAGGCCGCCCGCCGACCGGTGATGCTCGGTCCGCATGCGGTCCGGTTCGGATCGCCCGGTGAAGCCTCGGGGAGGCCGCGGCGGTGGGTTCAGTTGGCCGACTCCTCGGAGGCGGCGCCCGGTATCCACGACGGCACCGCCGCGGGGTCGATCCCCACCGAGCGCACGGCCGACGCCCAGAGCTGCTCGGGATCGGGAGCGAAGATCAGGTCGCTGTCGACCGGCGCCGTCAACCAGTCGTTGCGCAGGATCTCGTCCATGAGCTGGCCCTCGCCCCAACCGGCGTAGCCGAGCAGCAGCCGGAAGCGGTCGGTCGGTTCCTCGGCCAGGCGGGCGAGGTCGCCGATATGCTGCGTGAGCGCCACTCCGGGAGCGACCTGAGTCGCCGTATCGTTGTCGTCGCTGTCGGCCAGTACCGGGGCGAAGAGCACGGTTCCCAGGTTCGGCTGCACGGGGCCGCCGAAATAGGCGACCGTCTCGTCCCGCCCCCCCCATTTCACGTCCATCCCTTTCAGGATCTCGCTCACCTTGATTCCAGTCGGCCGGTTGACGATAAAACCCAGGCTGCCTTCCGCCTCGTGGTGGAGCAACAGCACCACGCTGCGGTGAAAGAACGGGTCGAGCACCTGCGGCATGGCCATCAGGAGCACCGGAGTGATCAGGTCGGAATCGCTCACCGGCATAGGCTCATCTTACTCCGGCTCGCCGCCTATGGGAGAAAGCTGTTATCTTTCCTATGGGGTGAGTATTGGCCGAGCTCCCGACCCGTTCCGGCGGCGCTGGCCGCACGACTCGCCTTGAGATTCCGAGGAGAAAAGATCCAATGAACGATAGTTTCGGAAGCCGCGCGACGCTGCGGGTGGGCGGCCGTCAGGTCCGTATCGCCCGTCTGGACGCTCTGGAGGCTCGCGGCTTCAACGTTTCCCGCCTCCCCTACGCGCAGCGCATCCTGCTCGAAAACCTGCTCCGCCGCGAGGACGGCTCGGTCGTCACCGCGAGCGAGATCGAAGCTCTGGCAACCTGGGATCCGAAGGCGATTCCCTCCCGCGAGATCGCTTTCATGCCGGCCCGCGTCCTGCTGCAGGATTTCACCGGCGTGCCCGCGGTGGTGGACCTGGCCGCCATGCGCGACGCCATGGTCGCCATGGGGGGCGATCCCCGGCGGATCAATCCTCTGCAGCCCGTGGAGTTGGTGATCGACCACTCGGTGCAAGTCGATGAATACGGCACCGCCGCCGCTTTCCTCATCAACGCCGATAGGGAGCTCGAAAGGAATCGCGAACGCTACGCCTTTCTGCGCTGGGGCCAGAAGGCCTTCGCCAACTTCCGCGTCGTGCCGCCGGACACCGGCATCGTCCACCAGGTGAACCTCGAGTACCTGGCGCGGGTGGTGATGGAGGGTGAGGTGGGCGGCGAGCTTTACGCCTATCCGGATACCCTGGTGGGAACGGACTCCCACACCACCATGATCAACGGCCTGGGCGTTCTCGGCTGGGGCGTCGGCGGCATCGAGGCCGAGGCGGCCATGCTGGGCCAGCCGGTCTCCATGCTCATCCCCCAGGTGGTGGGTTTCCGCCTCTCCGGCGAGCTGCCGGAAGGGGCTACCGCTACGGATCTCGTGCTTACCGTCACCGAAATGCTGCGCCAGAAAGGCGTGGTAGGCAAGTTCGTGGAGTTCTACGGTCCCGGCCTTGCCACCCTGCCGCTCGCCGACCGGGCGACGATCGGCAATATGGCGCCGGAGTACGGTGCCACCTGCGGCATCTTTCCCGTCGATCAGGTCTCCCTCGACTACCTGACCTTCTCCGGCCGGGCTCCCGAGCAGGTGGCCCTGGTCGAGGCGTATATGAAGGAGCAGGGCCTCTTCCATACGGCGTCCTCGCCGGAACCCGAGTACTCGGACTCGCTGTCGCTGGATCTTGGAACGGTCGAGCCGAGCCTTGCGGGACCCCCGCCGTGCGCAGGATCGGGTGCGCCTCTGGGACGTCAAGGCCTCGTTCGAGAAAGAGCTCGCCGCGATGACGGCCACCGGCCAGACGGGAAAGACCCGCGCCCCCGCCGCTCCGGGTCTCCAGGCGGTGGGTGGCACCGCCGCCGGCCTCGCCATCGCCGAACCCGAGGTCGCGATTGCCGATGAAGCGGCTGCCGCTTTGCGCCACGGCTCGGTGGTGATCGCCGCCATCACGAGTTGCACCAACACTTCGAATCCGTCGGTGATGGTGGCCGCGGGCCTGGTGGCCAAGAAAGCGGTGGAAAAGGGCCTCAAGACCCAACCCTGGGTGAAGACCAGCCTCGCCCCGGGCTCGAAAGTCGTCACCGAGTACCTGCGCGAGGCGGGGCTCACCCCCTATCTCGACCAGCTCGGCTTCAACCTCGTGGGCTACGGCTGCACTACCTGCATCGGCAACTCCGGCCCGCTGATCCCGGAGGTCAGCCAGGCGGTCCAGGAGAACGATCTG
>DATIOS010000009.1:0-17262 GCA_035472915.1 Thermoanaerobaculia bacterium | reverse complement strand
GTCGAGCCCCCTCCCGTCCGTCCAGACCCGCCCCTACGCTAGGCTCTCCACGCTTGCTGAGGTCTCGCCTACCGCACCACCGCCGCCTTGATCATCCCCACCACGCCCGCCCGGATCATCGCCACCGAGATGGCGGCGAGGAAGAGGCTCGCCACTTTGGCGACGGCGCGGGAGACGGCGGGGCCGGCGAAGCGGCCGATGTGGGGGCTGGCGAAGAGCGTCAGGAAGACGAGGATCATGTTGACGGCGAGCGACACCAGGGTCGGCGCATAGCCGAAGGCCTCGCGGGAGACGAGGATCGAGGTGATGGCCGCCGGTCCCATGATCAGCGGAATGCCGATGGGGACGATGCCGACCGAGGCGGGATCGTCCGCGCCGCCGTCCGTGGGATCGCGCCGCCGGAAGTCGCCGAAGATCAGGTTGGAGATGCTGAGCACCAGGAGGATCAGGCCGCCGCCCACGCGCAGATCGTTGACGGTGATGCCGAGCAGGGAGAAAATCAGTTGTCCTGCAAAGAGAATCAGAACGGCGATCACCAGGACGGTGACCATGGCCTGAAGCGTCAAGCGCCGGCGCTCGGCCTGGGTGAGGTTTTCGGTGACGCTCAGGTAGATGGGAATGATGCCCGGCGCGTTGATGGCGACGAAGAGCGGCAGGAAGCTTTCGATGTAGGCGTTCATGATTGGGTGAGAACCCTACACCGTCCGCAACACCGACCGCTCCCGCCGCCGGGGCGCTCCCGCGGGCAGGGCACCCGCGATCCTTTCGAGCCCCGTGTAGACATTGAAGCGGTCGCCGCGGAGGAAGCCGACGAGGGTCATGCCGAAGCGGTCAGCGAGGTCGACGGCCAGGCTCGAAGGGGCGGAGACGGCGCAGAGGATGGGCACGCCGGCCACCATGGCCTTCTGCAGCAGCTCGTAGCTGGAGCGGCCGCTCACCATTACGATGTGGCCGGACAAGGGGAGGAGACCTTGAAGGAAGGCCCAGCCCATCAGCTTGTCGAGGGCGTTGTGGCGGCCCACGTCCTCGCGGACGGCGAGGAGCGTTCCCCCGGCGTCGAAGAGACCCGCGGCGTGGAGGCCGCCGGTGGCGTCGAAGATTCCCTGCGCCTCCCGCAGCTTGACGGGCAAGCTGGAGAGCAGCTCCCGCGTCACTTCCGGTCCCGCGGCGACCGGCCCGGAGACCCGCAGCCGCAGAGCTTCCAGCCCCGCCTTGCCGCAGACGCCGCAGGCGCTGGTGGCGAAGAAGTGCCGGTCGAGGCCGGAAAGCTCAGGATCGGGCACGCCCTCCGCCAGCTCCACCTCCAGGATGTTGTCGCAGGCGTCTCCCTCCTTGGGATCGAGGCAGGGAGCGGCGCGGCGCACCTGCTCGCGCGAGGCGATCACTCCCTCGGCAAAGAGGAAACCGAGGGCCAGCTCGGCGTCGGCGCCCGGGGTCCTCATGGTCACCGCCACGACCCGCCGGTGGCCCTCCCGCACCAGGCGGATCTCCAGCGGCTCCTCGGTCGCCAACTGGTCCGGCTGCTCCTCCACCGCGTCCGGCTTCACCCGCCAGACCCGAGTGCCCGTTTGGCTTGGCTTGGCAGCGCGAGGTCTCATGGTAGGGATTACTTTCTCATAGCCGGGGGGTGTTGTGCTGGCGGACCTTGCCGCCGGACTCGAGCTGAAGGCTGGGCCGGCCCGCAGGCCGGCCCCAAGGCGGCTATTTCTTCGGCGGCGGCATGAACCCGGGCTCGCTGGTTGGCGGCACGATGTTTTTCATCCGCATGTAGGTGACGAGGTTGCCGTAGTGTTCCATGGTGTGCATCTGGTTGAAAGTCAACACGCTCAGTTTCGGCGTGTCGCTGCCGCGGAACTTCACCAGTTGAGTTGCGGACGCGTCGGTCATGCCGTCGTAGGCCTTGTCGCAATAGGCCAGGGCCTCCTTGAGCGCAGCGATCAGATCGGCCTTCGAGGTCTTGGTCTCCTCCACTTTCAGGGCGGGATTCTTCTCGCCGAGCACGGTCGAACAAAACAGATACTGTGCGTCGGTGACGTGCCCAAGGATCTGGCCGAAGCTGCGGACGACTTCCGTGGGCTTGAAGTTGTAGTTCTCCTCAGGCATTTTTTCGGCCGTGCTGATCAGGACCTTCTTCAAGAAACCGAACGCCATCTTGTTCCAGGCGCTGAGGGGATTTTCCTGGGCCGAGGCGACGGCGGCCGGCGCCAAGAGGCAGATTAGCAGAGTCGACAGAAGCGTTCGCACTTTGGTGACGTTGAAAATGAATCGCATTTTCTTCTCCTTTAGAACAGTAGTTGTCTTTCTCACGGAACACGGTCGAACGAATCGGCGCGCCACGTCGGCGGCATGGCGGCACCCTTGATGAGCAGCCACAACGCGAACGCCACTTCGAACACCAACAGAGGCATCCAAATGGACCAGGTCTCCGCGATGAATCCAAAGAGCTGCAGGGGAAGCGCCACCGCGACCAGAACGGAGGCGACGACGCCCAGCCATGCCATGGGCACGGGGATCATCCGGCCGCGGAGGAGGAGGAAGGCGAAAATCGTGCTGCCCACGGCGAAAAAAATCGCGCTGATGCCTGCGCCGTCCCCCGAAAGAAGGAACGCGCCAAGGGCCTGCGCCGCCTGAGCGTTCGGTGCATTGGCTCCGGCGGCCGCCGCCAGCCCCGGCAGGCCCAGCAACCTCCTGATGGAGGTAGCACCGTTCACGCCCTCGATGACCCGGCAGATGAGGGCCAGCATGGCGAGGTCGGGATCCTGCACGCGGGTGATCGCGTAGAGCGTCACGCCCAGGACCAGCGCCGAGAAGGAGGTGAGCAGGGTGAGCACGACGACGACGCGCACCTCCGTCGCGTGCTCGGCAAGGCTCGCGAGCTTCGCCGCGATCCCTGCTCCGCCGGCCGCCCGGCCGAACAGGACCATGGTGGCGACGCCGGCCGCGATGTAGAAGAGGAATGTGAAGCCGGCGATTCTTGCGTTCGTCGTGCGAGTCATATGCGTGCCTGCTCTTTCCAGCGCTGGACGTTCACGCCCATCACCAGGAGACGCGGCGACACCTCCGGCATCCGTTCCGTCATAACGGCTGGGCTCATACTCTGTCCTCCCTTACCCGAGTGATTGAATCAGGTACTAATCATCAGAGCGGTTCCCGATATCGGCGTAGCCGCACCGCCGCGGCGAGGAAGATCGCGGCGAATGCGAGTCCGACCCACAGACCCGGCGTGCTGAGGAACCTCGCCGGCGTGAGCTGTGACAGCGGATCGATCGCTGAAGTCCCTTGCGTTTTGAAGTCGAAACCCTGCGTGAACCAGCCAATCAGGCGGTATCTCAGCAGGAAGGCGAAATGCGACGTGTTGAACGCGATCTTCTCGACGATACAGACGGCGAGCAGCGGAAACACGGCCCAGAGAAAAGTCGCGCGCCGCGCCCAGCCGGAGACCAGCAGCAGCCAGCCATAGACGGGCGCATGCCAGAGCGCAATGATGGTCAGTGCGTAAAGCAGCCCCACCGGCATTGCGAACCAGGGTAACCGGTCCCACAGCATCGCCACGCTTGGACCGTTCCCCAGCAGCACCGCCGTGCTCAGCAGCAGTATGATCAGTTGCGTGGCAACGATGATCGCGAAGGTGAGCGGCGGCAGCACCACGAGCGGAATGATCGCCTTCGAGAGCACGGTCGTGCGATCTGAAACCGGCAGCGACTTCCAGAACAGGATGCTGCGATCACGGCGTTCGCCGTGCAGCGCGTCGAGACAGTAGAACACCCCGACGACGAAGGCGGTCGCGATGAGCAGAGCCGCGACGAAGCTGTACGGCATGGCGATCGCCTGGCGCTGATGCTCCGGGTCGAGCGCCAAGACGGCCCGCATGCGGTGCGGCAGAGTGATCATCCGGATCAGGAAGCCGAACAGCACGACCGCGGCGACGACCAGCGGCGCGATATAAATCGAACGGTTCTCCCACAATTCACGCCGTATCGACCAGTACAGGGGCCGGATGGCCGGCATTGCCGGCGTTGCAGTCTCAGGTTGGACGTTCGCCGGAGTATTCATCGGGCCGCTCCTGGCGCCTCGCCGGTTTGATTGCCGACCACGGCGACGAACAAATCGGCGATGCTGGGCGTGCGCACGTCGCCCAGCGCGGCAAGCTGCTGGCGATCGGCATGATCGAACAGCAGGATGCTGCGGCCGAACAAGCTGCGTTCGTGAATCGGCTTCAGCGCGCGGGCTGCGGCGGCCTGCTCGGGATTCACCATCACTTGCAGATAGCGCGACTCGAATTCTTCCATGCTGCAATTGAGCACGATACGACCGCGGTCAATGAACATGACGTCGGTAAGGACGTCCTGGATCTCTTCCACCTGGTGGGTCGTAACCACGATGGTGCGGCTGCGATCGAAGTAATCGTTCAGCAGGGAGTCGTAGAACTGTTTGCGATACAGGATGTCCAGGCCCAGGGTCGGCTCGTCGAGCACCAGCAACCTCGCGTCAATGGCCATGACCAGGGCGAGATGCAGTTGGGCCACCATGCCCTTCGATAATTCCCTGATCCTGCTGGCGCGCTTGATCGTGGTCCTGGCAAGAAAACCCTCCGCCTTCGCACGATCGAATCGCGGATGCACGCCGCCGACGTAGTCGAGCGCCTGGGAGACCCGCATCCAACGCGGCAGCACGGCGACGTCGGCGATGAAGGAGACGTCGCGCATGAGCTTTTCGCGCTCGGTCCAGGGATCGCGTCCCAGCACTCTCAGCTCTCCCTGGTAGGAGGTGAGGCCGAGGATCGCGTTGAGCGCGGTGGTCTTGCCCGCGCCGTTGGGACCGATGAGTCCGAGGATGCGGCCCTCTTCGACGCACAAATCGACGCTTTCCACCGCGACGGCTGTGCCGAAGGCCTTGCGGAGGCCGCGCGCTTCGATGCATGCCATGGCTAGCGCTCCTTTTCAGGGACCGACTCGGGCGCCTCGGTCGCGGACGCATCCAGCAGCTCCTGCGCCTTCAGGCCGAGCCGCTGAATGGTCGCGTAGACCCTGGGCCATTGTTCGGTGAGAAACTTCTGGCGTTCGCCCTGCAGCAGCAGATCGTGCGCGCCGGGTTTGATGAACATGCCGCGACCTCGTTTCATCTCGACAAGCTGCTCGTCGACCAGTTGTTGATAGCCCTTCAGAACGGTGAGCGGATTGACCCGGCTCTCAGCCGCGACATTGCGCACGGACGGCAGCGGATCGCCTTCCTTGAGCACGCCGTCGAGAATCATGGCGACGACGCGATCGCGAAGCTGGCGGTAGATCGGCTGGCTGTCGTTCCACTCACGGTCCATCCTGAGTTCCTGTCGCCCTTGCGAGAGAGCCGCGAGCGATCGTCCTTCGACCTCTGCGCTCTCTCTGGTGATATAGTCAACCATAACACCAAATCGCCTGTCAAGGGGGAAGCCAGCGGATGGCGCGGAGGGCGCCCGCCGGGAGAGAATTGGGAGAGAATTCGGCACGCATCTTGCGGTTCTGCCCCACGAGGAGGACGACGGTCATGGCGCGCGCAATCTGGAAAGGCAGCATCAGCTTCGGTCTCGTCAACATCCCCGTGGGTCTCTACTCGGCCGAAACCCGGAACGACATCAGCTTCAAGATGCTGGACCGCAAGACGAAGTCGCCCATCCACTACAAGCGAATCAGCGAGGAGAGCGGCAAGGAGGTCCCCTGGGACGATACCGTCCGCGGCTATGAGCTGGAGAACGGCAAGTACGTCGTGCTCAGCGACGAGGATCTGAAGCGCGCGGCGCCCGAAGCCACACAGACGATCGACATCCTGGGCTTCGTCGACCTCGCCGACATCGACCCGCTCTATTTCGACAAGCCCTACTTCCTGGCGCCGGACTCCAAGGGCACCAAGGCCTATGCCCTGCTGCGCGAGACCCTGCGCCGCACCGGCAAGGTGGGGATCGCCAAGGTGGTGATCCGCACCCGGCAGTACCTCGCCGCCGTCGTCGCCCGTGACGGGAGCGACGTTCTCACCCTGGAGCTGATGCGCTACGCTCACGAGCTGCGCGATCCCAAGGATCTCGACGTGCCGAGCGGCAAGGCCGGCGTCTCCGAGAAGGAGCTGGAGGTCGCCAAGCGACTGGTGGAGGGGATGGTGGAAGCCTGGAAGCCCGAGCAGTACAAGGACGACTACCGGAACGACCTGATGAAGCTGATCGAGAAGCGGGCGAAGTCCGGCGACCTCGAAGGCTCGACCCAGGCCGCTCCCAAGCCCGAGCCTCGCGGCGGCAAGGTGGTCGATCTGATGGCTCTGCTGAAGCGCAGCCTTGACGAGGGTTCCCGCAAGCCCGCCCGGAAAGCGCCGGCCAAGAAGACCGCCGCCAAGAAATCGACGTCGAAGAAGTCCACCGCCGCCGCGAAGCGCAACAGCGCCTGAGGCCCGGAAATTCCATGGCTCTCGAAGAGTACCGGCGCAAGCGCGACTTCAAGGCCACTCCCGAGCCCGCGGGCCAAGCGGCCCCGGGCAAGGGGAAAAAGAAGGGCAAGACGAAGGCGCTCTCCTTCGTCATCCAGAAGCACGCCGCCGGCCGCCTGCACTATGACTTCCGGCTGGAGCTGGAGGGAGTGCTGAAGAGCTGGGCCGTGCCCAAGGGGCCGAGCCTCGATCCCGGCGAGAAACGCCTCGCCGTGCAGGTCGAGGATCATCCCCTGGAGTACGGCGGTTTCGAGGGGATCATTCCCAAGGGGCAATATGGCGGCGGCACCGTCGTGCTCTGGGACCGCGGCACCTGGACGCCGTGGGAAAGCGAGGGCGATCCGGTCGAGTCCTTCCGCAAAGGCAAGCTCAAGATCCACCTCGAAGGCGAGAAGCTCCGCGGCGGCTGGACCCTGGTGCGCATGCACGGCCGCCAAGGCGGCGACAAGGGCGAGAACTGGCTCCTCATCAAGGAGAACGACGAGACCGCCAAGCCCGGCAGCGCCGACGCCATCATCCAGGAGCGGCCGGAAAGCGTCGAGTCGGGCAAGACCGTCGAGGAGATGGCCGCCGACCCCGATCGCGTCTGGGAGTCGAACCGACCTGAGAAGACCGGCGATAGCTTCAAGTCCAAAGTCGCGGCCCTGGCGACCAAGGCCGCGGAGGCCACAAAACAAGTTGCGCGTAGGGGCGGGTCTGGACGGAAGGGAGGGGGCTCGACCCGCCCTGAAACCGGGACGCTGGCCTCGGAAACCCTTGACCCTTCGACCCTTCCCGGCGCCAAGAAGGCCAGGATGCCGGAGCTGATCAAGCCGGAGCTCGCGACGCTGGTGGACACGCCTCCGGCCGGCGACGAGTGGTTTCATGAGATCAAGTACGACGGCTACCGCGCCCTCTGCCACCTCGACGACGGCGAGGCCCGCCTCTTCACCCGCCAGGGCAACGATTGGACGGACCGCTTCGCCCCCCTGGCCCGCGAGGCGGCGGATCTCCCCATCGGCCAAGCGGTGCTCGACGGCGAGGTGGTGGTGCTCCAGCCGGACGGCTCCTCCAGCTTTCAGGCGCTCCAGAACGCCCTGTCGGAGAGCCGCAGCCGCGATCTGATCTACATCATTTTCGATCTGCTTTATCTGGACGGTTACGACCTGCGGCCGGTTGCCCTGAAAACGCGGAAGGAAGCGCTCGCCAAGCTGCTGGCCGGCCACTCGGGAGCCATCCGCTTCGGCGACCACGTGCACGGCGCCGGCGAGGACTTCTATCGCCAGGTCTGCGGCTACGGCCTGGAGGGGATCATTTCCAAGCGCGCCAGCCTCCCCTACCGCGCCGGCCGCTCCAAGGAGTGGGTGAAACTGAAGTGCCTGAAGCGGCAGGAGCTGGTGATCGTGGGCTTCACCGATCCCGAGGGCACCCGGACCGGCTTCGGCGCCCTGCTGCTCGCCGTCCACGACGGCAAGGATCTGGTCTACGCCGGCAAGGTGGGCACCGGCTTCACCGAGCGCAGCCTGGTCGATCTGCACCGCCGGCTGGAGAAGCTCGTCGTCGACAAGCCCGCCTTCAAGAATCCGCCCAAGGGAGCCGAGGCGCGGCGCAGCCACTGGGTGAAGCCGCAGCTGGTGGCCGAGGTGGCCTTCGCCGAGTGGACCGGGGATGGCATCCTGCGTCACCCCGCCTTCCAGGGCCTGCGGGAGGACAAGAAGCCGGAGGAGGTCGTCCGCGAGCGGCCGGCTGATCCTCCGGGGCCATCTCCGGAACCGGCGGCGAAGAAACCGGTGGGAAAGAAGGCCGCGGTGAAAATCAAGAAAGGCCCCAAGCCTAACCTGCGTCCGGAGCCCGAGGAAGGCCCCACGCCGCCCCAGGGGCGTGGCAGGAATCCCGAGATCCTGCTCGCCGGAGTCCGCTTCACCAATCCGGCGAAGGTCCTCTACCCCGACGTGAAGGTGACCAAACGCGAGTTGGGCATCTTCTACACCCGCATCGCGGACTGGATCCTGCCGCAAATCGCGAATCGTCCGCTGACCCTGGTGCGCTGCCCTGAGGGGCTGTCCGGGCCGAGTTTCTACCAGAAGCACATCAACGAGCAGTTCGGCGCCGCCATCTACCGCGTCGACGTGGAGGAGGGCGGCGCCGTCGTGCCCTACGGCGCCTTGGATTCCCTGGACGGGCTCCTCTCGCTGGTGCAGATGGGAGTCCTGGAGATCCACATCTGGGGCTCGCACCGCGACCAGATCGAGCAGCCGGACTACGTGGTGTTCGACCTCGACCCCGACGAAGGGCTGCCCTGGGAGAAGGTGGCGGAAGGGGCGATCACCACTCGCGACTTCCTGGCGAACCTCGGCCTGCGCACCTTCCTCAAGACCACCGGCGGCAAGGGGCTCCACGTCGTGCTGCCTCTCACCCGGCGCGCCGATTGGGACGAGATCAAGGCCTTCGCCAAGGCCGTGGCCGAGGCCGTGGTCGCCGCCGAGCCCAAGAAGTACACGGCCAAGATGTCCAAGGCGGACCGCAAGGGAAAGGTCTACATCGATTACCTGCGAAACGGCCGCGGCGCCACTTCCATCGCCCCCTTCTCCACCCGCGCCCGGCCCGGCGCGCCCGTCTCCGCGCCGCTCTTCTGGGAAGAGCTGGAAACCGGAGTGCGGGCCAACACCTGGACGGTGCGAAACCTCCCCGACCGGCTTGAAGCGCTGCCCGGCGATCCCTGGGCGGACTTCGACAAGGTCCGCCAGTCGATCACGGCGGCGATGAAAAAACGACTCACCTGATTCGCTCTCAAAGCGTGTCTTTCCTGGCAATCGAGGCCGGGTTTCTAAAAACCTGGCTCGAACTGTGCACTGATCCCTTGCCGGGAGGGCGTCATGCCGAAGACGAAGGCAAGCATCTGTTTCTTTACTCTGGCGACGGTCGCGGTCTTGGGCGGCATCACAGGTTGCGCGGGAGAGAAAGAAATCCTTTTCATTTCCCGCTCGCATCCCCTGCCGCCCCAGGTGAGGCAGTTCCTCCGCGACGCGGTGCTGGGTAAGCCCGACCTCGCCTCCCTGCACGATCCCCACGAGACCGCGGGAGCGTGGCGCAGCCTCCAAGATTTCTACGGCACGCGGGACTACCGGCCCGCGTGGTCCACGAGCGTTGGCCCCAGCCGCCAGGCGTCGGCGCTGATCGCCGCCATCCCGGCTGTCGCCGCCGAGGAGGGACTGGACGTCCAGCGCTACTCCGTGGAGCGCCTGGCGGCACTGGCCCGGGAGGTGCGGGAAGCGAAGTCCTTCGACAGTACGGACGCTCAGCGCCGGCTGGCCGACCTCGACGTGGAGCTGACCTACACCTATCTTTCTCTCGTCGAAGACCTGGTGGCCGGCAGCCTCCAGCCCGAGAAGCTCGGGGTCGAGTGGTACGTCAAGCGGCCGGTCGCCGGCGCCGACTCCCATGAATCCAGTCTGGAGCAGGCGCTCGGCGCGAAGACCCCGGGCGAGATGCTGAAAACCTTGCGTTCCCTGACCCCGCGCCACGCCGGCTACCAGCGCCTTACCCTCTCTCTTGCGGCCTATCGGGCCATCGCCGCCGCCGGTGGCTGGGGCGAGGTGCCGGCCGGTCCGTCGCTGAAGACGGGGGACAGCGGTCCCCGGGTGGCCGCTCTGCGCCTCCGCCTGAGCGCTACGGGCGACCTCGCGGCTTCGCCTGCAAACCCCGGGGTCGCGACCCGCTATGACGAGGCCGTCGCCGCCGCGGTCTCCCACTTCCAGCGCCGGCACGGCCTGGAGCCGACGGGCAAGGTTGGCGACGAAACGCTGGCCGAGCTCAACGTGCCGGTGGAAGCCCGCATCCGGCAGATCGAGGTCAACCAGGAGCGCTGGCGCTGGATGCCCGCCTCGCTGGGTGACCGGTACATCCTGGTGAACGTCCCCGATTTCCGTCTCGACCTGGTGGAAGGCGGCGCAGTGCCGCTCTCCATGCGGGTGATCGTGGGCAAGCCCAAGGGCCGCACTCCGATCTTCAGCAGCCGCATGGCCTACCTTCAGCTCAATCCCGAATGGAATCTGCCGGACGACATCGCCGCCAACGAGATCGCTCCCAAGCTCGCCGCCGATCCCGGCTACCTCGCGCGCCACGACATGGACCTGATTCGAGGCTGGGGCAAACAGGAAGAAGCCGTGGACCCGGCGTCCGCCGATCTCTCGAAGCTCGGTAAGGGCTCGCCCTACCGTCTGCGCCAGAGGTCCGGAGCGGCCAACCCGCTGGGGCAGGTGAAGTTCCTGTTCCCCAACCCGTTCGACGTCTACCTGCACGGCACGACGAGCCCCCATCTCTTCGCCCGCACCGTGCGCAACTTCAGCCACGGCTGCATCCGCCTGGAAAAGCCTGTCGACCTGGCGGCCTATCTCCTCAAGGACAACCCGGAGTGGACGCTGGAGACGATCGAGGCCGCCATTGCCACGGGCGATCACCGGACGATCCTCCTCCCCAAGCCCCTGCCCGTTTACATCCTCTACTGGACGGCCTGGGTGGACGCCGATGGCACCGTCGAGCTGCGCCGGGATCTCTACGGCCATGACGCGGCCGTCGGGCTGGCGCTGGCCCACGAGCCTCCCGTGTGGATCGAGCGCCAGGCGCTGCGTGAGGAAGTGATCGCGGCGAAGTGAGCGAATCCAGAGCTAATCCGGCATGGGCTCGGGCAGGGCTCCCCGGCCTTCCCGTCCATCCACAAAGCTCTTGACCAGCGTGGCGAGGATGATGACGGCGCCCCCGGCCAGCGAGCCGGCGCCGGGCCGCTCGCCATGGACCAGCCAGGCCCAGAGGGGATTGAGCACCGGCTCCAGCAGCAGCAGCAGTGACGCCTCGAAGGCCCGCACCTTCTCCAGCCCCCGCAGCAGTAAAAGGTAGGCGATGGCGATCTGGAAGAATCCCAGATAGCCCAGGATCACCCAGTCCAGGGGACGGCTCGCCAGGACGGGGAGCGCCAGCGGCAGGCACGCCAGGGCCGCGAAGACGTTCCCCCAGAATGCCGAGGCCGGCGCCCACGAGCCGCTCTCCTCGCCGGCCCGGCGTCCGAGATCGCGCAGGCCCATGACGGTGAGCGCCCAGGTGAGCCCCGACGCCAGCGCCAGGAGGTCCCCCAGCGGCGGGTTGGGCGCCGTGGCCGAGACCGGGTCGACTCCCAGGAGGAACAGCCCGAGCCCCAGGGCGAGCACCACCATGTACACGATGTCGCGGGCTCGAATCGACTCCTTGAGCAGCCACGGCGAAAGCAGCAGCACGTAAAGCGGCGCGGTCGACTGGAGATAGATCGCCGCCGCCGCCGTCGTCAGCTTGGTGGACAAAACGAACAGGACCATGGTGAAGGCGTAGGCGAGCCCCACGACCAGCACCCGCGGGGTCGGCCGCCGCCGCACCTCCCGCACCAGGATCAGGAGAGACAGCGCGGCGATCACCGACCGGAAGCAGGCCACCTGCCACCCCGTCAGATGCACGGCCTTGATCGCCGCCCCGCCGGACGAGAACAGCGCCGCCGCCGCCAGCACCCTGAGGCGCGAGGCGAGCGGCGTGGGCTTGAGGGTGGTGGGTGGGGGCATGGTGGAGGGGGATCTTAATACGCGCCTTGCCCTCGCCCCCCACCTGAGCTAGCCTGTCAGGTGGATCAAGGGAAAGGACCCGGCCGCCGAGATGCCTGAGCCGCAGCGCAAAATTTTCGTTCTCGACACCTCCGTCGTACTGTACGACTTCAACGCCCTCCAGAACTTCCAGGAGCACGACGTTGCGATCCCCATCACGGTGTTGGAGGAGCTCGACCAGTTCAAGAAGGGGAACTCGGTCCTCAATCTCCAGGCCCGAGAGTTCATCCGCCAGCTCGACAAGCTGTCGAGCCACAACATGCTCCACGAGTGGATTCCCCTCGACGGACCGTCGCGCGGCAAGTTCCGGGTGGTCACCGAAGAGGGCGGCGCTGTCGACGCCGGCGAGGTCTTCGGCTCGCGCAAGGCCGACCACCGCATCCTGAACGCCGTCCTCAACCTCGCCCAGCTCCATCCGGACCGCCGGATCATCCTGGTCAGCAAGGACGTCAACCTCCGCCTCAAGGCGCGGGCGCTCAACCTGCCGGCCGAGGACTACGAAACGGTCAAGATCAAGGACCTCGACCACCTCCCGAAGGGGAAGAACGAGGTCGAGATCGCCGACGGCGCCACCATCGACCGCCTCTACCAGGACGAGTGGCTGCCCGTCGAGGCGGTGCTCGACAGCCGGCCGCCGGGCAACCAATACTTCATCCTGCGGAGCGGCTCGAAGTCCGCCCTCGCCTACTTCAATCCCCGCACCGACCGCATCGAGCGGGTGGTCAAACCCATCGCCTACGGCATCTCGCCGCGCAACGCCGAGCAGACCTTCGCGCTGCACGCGGTGCTGAACCTCGACGTCCCTTTGGTCTCGCTCTCGGGCGCCGCGGGCACCGGCAAGACGCTGCTCGCCCTCGCCGGCTCGCTGGAGCAGCGCCGGCACTTCCGCCAGATCTACCTCGCGCGTCCCATCGTTCCCCTTTCCAACCGCGACATCGGCTACCTGCCGGGGGACGTCCACTCGAAGATCAACCCCTTCATGCAGCCGCTGTGGGACAACCTGGGGATCATCAAGAATCAGTTCGACGAGAAAGAGCGGGAGTACAAGAAAGTCGACGAGATGGTGGAGACCGAGAAGCTCCACATCGTCCCCCTCGCCTACATCCGCGGACGCAGCCTGGCCAACGTCATCTTCATCGTCGACGAGGCCCAGAACCTCACGCCCCACGAGGTGAAGACCATCATCACCCGGGCCGGCGAACGCACCAAGATCGTGATGACGGGCGACATCTTCCAGATCGACACGCCCTACCTGGATGCCCACAGCAACGGCCTTTCCTATCTGATCGATCGCCTGCGCGGCAATCCGCTGTACGCCCACATCAACCTGGAAAAAGGCGAGCGGTCGGCGCTGGCGAACCTGGCGAGCACGATGCTGTAGGTCTTCCGCGACTGGAGACAAGGTTTGGAGATTTTCAAGATCTTCGGTTTCGAGGCCGCGCACTATCTGCCGAACGTGCCCGCCGCGCACAAGTGCCGCCGCATGCACGGCCATTCCTTCCGCGTGGAGGTTTATGTCGAGGGAGAGGTGGACCCGTCGACCGGGTGGGTGATGGACTTCGCGGATCTCAAGGGTTTCTTCGAGCCGCTCGAAGACCGGCTCGACCACCGTCTGCTCAATGACATCGAAGGGCTCGAAAACCCTACCAGCGAAAATCTCGCCCGCTGGATCTGGCGCCAGCTGAAACCCAGCCTGCCGGGCCTCTCGAAGCTCGTGGTACGGGAGACCTGCACCGCCGGCTGTATTTATCGCGGCGAAGACGCGAGCCTGACGACATAAAAGGTTTCGCTCGGATACCGCAAAACCTCCGCATCGGTCCCCAAGGTTTCGATCAATTCGCCGGCCAGAGCCGCGTAGTGCCCCTCCATGCCCTTGGCGCGGCCACCCAGGCTGTGCGCCGGGAAGGAGACGACGGCGTAGCCCGCCCGCAAGGCGCGCAGCAGCTTCAGGCTGGCGCCGCGCTCCTGCTGCTCCAGCACGGGCACGGCCTTGAGCAGAAAAGCGACGTCCGCGGGCTCCTCCGGCGGGCGCACCAGGATGTCCCGGCATTCGGCGGCGAGCTCCTGGGGAAAGAAACTGCCGAGCAGAGCCATCAGCTCGCAGTCGATGTCCATGGCGAGGTAGGACGCGCCTTGGGCGAGCCCCATCCAGGGAAGGCCGAACGGATGGAGACCACAGGCCAGATCCAGCACCCGGTTCGGGACTCCCGTCACGGCGAAGATCCGGCCGTACAGCTCTTCGAGGATCGGCAGCCGCTCGGCCGTCGAGGCGTGAAGGGACAGCGCCTCGCGGCAGGCGTCCCGTCGCTCGTGGGGGCTGGCGGCGAGTTGGGAAAGGCGGATCGCCGCCTTCGGAGTCAAATACGCGGCGTAGACCTGATGCAGCTTGCGCTTCGCGGCCTTGAGGATCTCCTTGTCCGACCGGTAGCGGACGAGGGCCCAGGACGCGACGCGCGTCAAGGTTTCGGGGCTGAGGTTGCGATATTTGGGTGCCGCCGCGAGGAGGCCCACAATCCGCTCGATCCGCTGCCCGCTGTCAGCGCTCATCGGCCAGCGCCGCGAGCAAGCGGGAGTAGAAAGAAAGGTTGTGAAGGGTCGCAAGACGGTTGGCCAGACCGTCGTCGATGCGGAAGAGATGATGGAGATAGGCGCGCGAGAAACGCCTGCAGGTCAGGCACGAGCACTGGGAATCGAGCGGCCGGCTGTCGCGATAATATTTATCGTCCTCGAGATAGAGAACGTCGTAGAAATCCTTGCCCGAGATCCCGCCGCCATCCCACGGACGGGTGGCCACCATCAACCGGCGGCGGCGGGCGGCACGGGTGGGGTATGAGGAGTCGAAGGTATGGTATCCCGCGCGGAAGGCCGCGACGATATTTTCCGGTTTGCCGATTCCCAGGCCATGAATGGGAATGCCGCGCGGAATCATCTCGGGCACCCGCAACACCATATCGACCAGCTCGCCCTCCTCGCCGATCGGCCAGCCGCCGAAGCCAAAACCGTCGAAGCCGATCTCCAGTAGATCATCGGCACATCGGCGCCGAAGATCGTGATCGTTTCCGCCCTGGATCACGGCGAAGAGTAAAGGACGCGGACCGTCGCTTTTCCGCTGCGCGAGCCGGCGAAGGAGCTCGGCTTTGCACAGCCGCGCCCAGGCCAGGGTGCGCTCGACGCTCGCAAGGTGGAGCTCGGAAGGATCGTCTGGATGGGTGCACTGATCGAGGCAGAAAAGCACGTCGGCCCCGAATCGCATCTGCTGTTGAATGGATTTTTCGGGCGTGAAGAGGCGCTTGTCATTGCTGCCGCCATGGCCGCCGGGACGATAGATAAACCCCTTGGCCGAGACGCTGCCGTTGCGGCTGTTCTCACGCAGCAGGGAGTAGATCTGGAAGCCGCCCGAGTCCGTGACGATGGGACCGGGCCAGCCCATGAAGCCGTGCAGGCCGCCGAGCTTGGAGATCACGTCCGCGCCGGGCTGCGTGGTGACGTGAAGGGCGTTCACCATCACCGCGGCGACGCCGCTGGCTTCGAGATCGGCGGCGTCGATCGACTTGACGACCGCCCGCGTCGCGTCGGGAAAGAACGCCGGTAGCGGAATTGGACCGTGGGGAGTGGGCAGACTCGGCAGGGGATCGCGCGCTGTCGGATTCTCCATCTGATAGGCTGCCTCGGGCGATGATCCTACCATCGCCGGCTATGGTCCCTCCCGACTCCCTGGAAGCTCTCGTCGAGCAGATTCACGCGTCGCCGAAATACCGGATGATCTCTCCCGACACGATCCGCGACCTGCTGCGCCAGGAGCTTCCCAAGCACAAGCAACGCCAGGCGGGAATCGCGGCGGCGCGGAAGAAGCTGCATCAGGTGGCGGCGCACTACCTCGCGGAAACCGACTTCCCAGCCGCCGAGCGATCGCTGGCCGCCGCCTTCGCCATGGGAACCGACGAAGCGGTGCGGCAGGCCTGCCGCGAGATCCTGCGCAGCCATGCGTCATCCCGCGAGCGGCTCGACGAGTTGCCGGAGATCTATCCCCGGATATGGGAGCTGATCGGCGGTCCGCCCCGAAGCCTCCTGGACTTGGCCTGCGCGCTCCATCCCCTGGGCTGGAGATGGATGGGGCTGGAGCGGACGGCGCTCTATCATGCCTATGACCTCGACGAGAGGGTGGTGTCGCTCGTCAATGGCTACCTCTGTTTGGAAGGCGTGAAACCGGGTGCTGTCTTGACCGATGTCGTCTGCTCGCCTCCTGCCGAAGAGGCCGATGTCGCCCTGCTGCTCAAGATGTATCACTGCCTCGAGACCCGCCGGCGCGGCGCTGGTTGGGAGATGGTCAAGTGCGTGCGTGCCCGCCATGTGGTGGTTTCTTTTCCGCGCCACAACCTCCGCGGCCGGCAGCGGGAGATCCTGGATTTCCACGCGCCGGATCTCCTGGCCCACGTGGCGGCCGAGGGCTGGAGCTGGCAACGACTCGATCTCGAGACCGAAGCTTTCTTGATCGTTACGAAAACCTGATCGGATTGAACCCCATGGCGAAAGATTCCAGTCCCGTCCCACCCGCCGGCACGCTGTACGTGGTGGCGACGCCGATCGGCAACCTGGAGGACCTGTCGCCGCACGCCGAGCGGATCCTGCGCGAGGTGAGCCTGATCGCGGCGGAGGATACCCGAGTGACTCGCCGCCTGCTGGCCCAACGGGGCATGAGCCAGCCCATGCTGAGCTTTCACGACCACAACGAGGCGCAGAGAACGGGGGAGATCCTGCGCAAGCTCCACGACGGGCGCGACATCGCCCTCGTCAGCGACGCCGGCACGCCGTTGATCAGCGATCCCGGATTCCGCCTCGTCCGTGCGGCGGCGGAGGCCGGGTTGCGGGTCGTGGCCATCCCCGGGCCCTGCGCCGTCACCGCGGCGCTCTCGATCTCCGGGCTGCCGACGGATCGCTTCCTGATGCTGGGTTTCCTCGCCCGCCGCTCCGCCAAGCGGCAGGCGTCGCTGCAGGAGATTCGCCGCGAACGGGCGACGCTGGTGCTCTTCGAGGCTCCCCACCGGGTCCTCGAAACGCTGCAGGATCTGGAGGAAGTCCTCGGCGACCGCCAGGCCGTGATCGCACGCAATCTCACCAAGGAGCATGAGCAGGTGCTACGCGGAACTGTTTCTGAGCTGCACGCGACCCTCGCGAGCCAGGAGTTCGTGGCCGGCGAGCTGACTCTGGT
>DATIOS010000008.1:0-4265 GCA_035472915.1 Thermoanaerobaculia bacterium | reverse complement strand
GACTCGTCGGGTCTCGGGGCGCAGGTGGTCGTCCTTGTCAATAAGCTTTGCCCGCTTGCCCTTCCCCACCTCGACGGGCACGACCTCTTCGGTCAGCCTGCCGCTCGCCCAGGCCTCTCCAGCCAGCCGCTGCGAGCGCACGGCAAATTGGTCTTGTTCCTCGCGGCTGATGCCGAAATCCCGCGCCAGGTTATTGCTCGTCTGCGCCATGTAACAGCCGCAGTAGGGATCCATCAGGGCCACCATCAGAAGATCCTGGAGTTGCCCCTGGCCGAGCTTGAAGCCGCGGCGGGCGCCCCAGATGACGTGCGGCGCCTGAGACATGTTCTCCATGCCGCCGACGAGACACGTTGTGGACTCGCCCGCCAGGATCGTGTGGGCGCCGGAGATGACCGACTGGATGCCCGAGCCGCACAGGCGGTTGACGGTGAGCGCCGGAACCTCCTTCGGTACGCCGGCCTTGAGCGCCACGTGGCGCGCGCCGTAGATGGCGTCGGGCGAAGTCTGGAGGGCATTACCCACCACGGTATGGTCGATCTCCGCAGGGTCGATCCCCGTCCTCTGAAACAGGGCGCGAGCCGCGTGCGCTCCGAGGTCGATGGCGGAGATGTCGGCAAAGGAGCCGTTGTAGTCGGCCATCGGAGTCCGCACCCCGTCGACCAGAACCAGATCACGAATTTCCATCAGTGAGCACCCTCTCTCTCTACTTCGAGTATCGACCGCGCAGCCGCCGAGTTGAAGCGCCTGCGCCAGTGGTTCATGTTAGCCGCAGAATCGCACCGCGAAGCCAGCATCACGAAGATGCGGTGTCCTTCGGGATCCATCCAGAAACAATTGCCTGCGAAACCGGTGTGACCGAAAGCTGTCGAAGAAAGCGCTGGACCGGCACTGCCGCGAAGGGTCCGACGCCACCAGCCCAGAGCGTAAGGACCGCCGCCCGCCAGCGCGGCAGCCACTCCCTCAGGCTTCAACAGGCGTCCCGGCGCCAGCCATTCCAGCCCCAGGCGCCAAAGATCCCGGGCGCCGCCGAACAGTCCGACATGGCCGCAGACACCGTCCCCGGCACCAAGCCCAACGAGAAAGCGCCCATTGCCGTCCTGGGGCATTCCCACGGTTGGCGGCCCGAGATCCGGAACGGCAAAGCCCTGCTTCGCGGCCAGCTTCACCTCCTGGCCGGTTCCCATGCGGGACCGGGCGATGTCGGGCCGGTCGCCCGGCGCGGGCTCGACGCTGATGAAGCCGAGAGGCTCTAGAACCCGGGATACGAGCAACGCGGCCAGTGGCGTCCCGGTCGTACTCTCCGCGGCCTGGACCCAAAGGATGTAGCCAAGATCGCTGTAGGTGCCGGCGCGAGCGCCCAGCAGGTCGCCGTTGTCGCCGCCTGCCAGGATCAGCTCCACGGCTTCGTCGACGGAACGGCAGCGATGGTAAAGCGGCGTCCACGCGGCGAGACCCGAGCGGTGCCGGAGGAGGTCCGACAGGGGCCGGCGGACGAGCGCCCGATGCGCCTGCGGAAAGAGATCTCCGATCCGCGTGTTGAGTGGCAAGATACCCCCGGCGTCGAGCGTCAGGGCCAGGGTCGCCACGAACGGCTTGGTGAGGGAAGCGTAATCGAAGCGGGTCGAAGCTTCGGCAGGCACCGCGGGCACGCCCTCCCGGATCTCGCCGAACGCTTTCTCCCACAGGATCTCCTCACTCGTCGCCACCAAACCGACGACTGCCGAGACGACGCCGGCGTCCATCATCTCAATGAGGAGCTTCTCCACCCTCCCGAAGGAGGAGCGGTCAGACATAGTTCGCGGGATCGCCCGTCTGGAAGACCACCACCCGCTCGCCCGGAACGAAGGCGCCGGCGGCTTCGAGGTCCTCGACGGCAGCCAGGGCCGCGGCCCCCTCGGGACCCACCCGCAGTCCCTCATGGGCGGCGATCCAAGCGGCGACTTTTTCCAGCCGCTCTTCGTCGATGGCCACCGCCCGGCCCACCGTTTCCCGCAGGGCGCGCAGCACCAGGAAGTCGCCGATCGCTCGCGGCACCCGCAGCCCCCAGGCCTTCGTCTGGGGGTCCTCCCAGGGCTCCGCCGACTCCTTTCCCTGCTCGAAGGCGCGGACGATGGGAGCGCATCCAGCTGCCTGCACCACCACGAATCGCGGCCTTCGCGGCCCGATCAGGCCGAGCCGTTGAAGCTCGTCAAAGGCCTTGTGCATGCCCACGATGCCGGTGCCGCCACCCAGGGGATAGACGATCCACTCCGGCAGCTCCCAGTTGAGCTGCTCGGCCAGCTCGAAGCCCATGGTCTTCTTGCCTTCGACCCGGTAGGGCTCGCGCAGGGTCGAGAGCGTCCAGTAGCGCTCCTTCCCAGGCTCCAGCAGCTTCGCCGCCTCCACCAGGGTGCCCGGTCCGGCCAGGACCTCGGCTCCATATTCACGGCAACGATCGAAAATCGTGCGCGGCGTGTCCTCGGGCATCGCCACGCGAGCCGGCAGGCCGGCCGCCGCCGCGTAGGCGGTGAGCGCCAAGGCCGCATTGCCGGCGCTCGCGAGCTGGACTCCCGGCGCCCCGAGCTCGCGGGCGCGATTGACGGCGACCGAGAGCCCTCGCGCTTTGAAGGAACCCGTCGGATTGCCCGACTCGTCCTTGAGCCACAGCTCGATTCCCTGCGGTCCAAAGCGGCGCAGCCGGACGAGGGGAGTGGCCCCTTCTCCCAGATCCACCCGGCCGTCGAAATCCGAGATGGGCAGCAGCTCGCGGTAGCGCCAGAGGCTCCAGGGGCGGCTGGGAAGGGCCCGGCTGAGGGCCTCGCCCTTTTCAGGATCGAGGTCGTAGTCCACCAGCCACGGCGCGCCGGCCGGTGAGAGGAACGCCGGCTCGTCGAGCGGTGCCGTCACTCCGGTGCGCGAGCACACCAGACGGCGGGCCCAGCGGTCGTCCCTAGCGGCCACCGCTTGGCGACTCGCCACTCTCAGGATGGCTCTGGATTTGATGGGAGATGCGCTGATCCGTGGCCTGAAGCCGCACGAGATCGTCCTTGTACCGGGCGAGGAGACCGGCGTTGGCCTGGCGGATCGGATCCGCCACGGAGACGGACGTCGCCTGAAGGTTCTTGTTGAATTCTTCGATCTGGCGCTCGATCTGCGCGGTCTGGACGGGGTCGGTCGTCTCCCGCCGTCGCTGTTCGAGCTGGGCCAGCACCTGCTGCCGGCCCTGGGCGATCTGCTCGCTCAGAGCGAGGGCTGTCTCCTGCATCTGGGCCTCCAGCACCCGCTCCTTGACCCAACTGTACTCCTTGGGATTGAAGCCCAGCTCTTGGGCGGCCCGCAGATCGGCGGTGGCGATGTCGGCCAGATCCGGCTGGTCGCCCACGGTCTTCAGGGCCTCGACGTAGGCGAGCTGATCCTGGCCGGAGTCCGCGGGCGCCGGCTCGCCGGTCTCCTGCCGCTGCTTGAACGCTACCTCGCGAATCTGCTGCTCGCGCTGGCGAACCTCGAGATACATCTTGATCTGCGCCTCGGTGAGCCTGCCATCCACGGGCGGATGGTACTCAGGCGCCTTGGCCACCTCATCCATCAGGTTGGCGGTGCCCTTTTGGTGCAGGCTCTTCTGGATCGACGCCTCATCGGCAGCCTTCCCCTGGCACCCGCAGGCGAACAGGATCGAGCCCGAGAGGGTGAGGACGGTGACGGTGCGCTGAAGCATGGGCCGCGTATCTTACCAGGCCCGGCTCGATTCGGGAGCTACTCGGTGCGTTTTCGTACCACGAGCCGCAGAGGCACGCCCGGCAGATCCAGCTCCTCGCGCAGACGATTCTCCAGATAACGCCGGTAATGGTGGGTGCGGGGCAGCGTACGGTTGGCGAATAGCATGAACGTCGGCGGCGCCGAGGAGACCTGGGTGACGTAGTAGAGCTTCCACGGCGCGCCGGTCAGGGAGGGAGCCGCCACTTTCTTGATGAATTTCTCGAACAGGCGGTTGAGCTGGCCGGTGGAGAGCTTGAGGTTGTAAGACTCCAGGGCGCGGTCGATGGGAGCCCAGAGCTTGTCGACGCCGCGGCCGGAGAGGGCCGAGACGTTGACTCGCCCAGGATTTGCCAGGAGCTCGTCGAGGCGCTGGAAGTCGAACTCGAGCTTCTCCCGCCCCTCGTCGTCCAGCAGGTCCCACTTGTTGATCGCCACCACCGCCGCCCGACCCAGCTCCCAGATCGTGCCGGCGATGGCTAGATCGCCGCTGGTGACGCTCTGGGAGGCGTCGATGACCAATACCACGACCT
>DATIOS010000007.1:0-11066 GCA_035472915.1 Thermoanaerobaculia bacterium | reverse complement strand
CTGGAAGAAGGTCAGCGTCGACGGACACGACGAGCAGGTGCTCGAAGCTCTGGGCTCGCTGTAGCGAGAAGGGAATCCAATGGAACTGTTCCAGCAAATGGTCGAGATGGGCCACGAGCGAGTGCTCGTCTGCTCGAATCCCGACGTCGGGCTGCAGGCCATCATCGCCGTCCATTCGACCGTCCTGGGCCCGGGGCTGGGAGGCGCGCGGATGTGGCCCTACGGCAGCACGGACGAGGCGATCACCGATGTCCTTCGCCTCTCCCGCGGCATGACGTACAAGGCGGCAGCCGCAGGTTTGAATCTCGGCGGCGGCAAGGCCGTCATCGTCGGCGACCCCAAGAAAGACAAGAGCGAGGCCCTCCTCCGCGCCTTCGGCCGCTACGTCGAGTCCCTCAACGGCCTCTACATCACCGCCGAGGACGTGGGCACGGACATCGAGGACATGGAGGTCATCCAGCATGAGACGCGCTGGGTCACCGGCGTCTCTCCCGAGCAGGGCGGCGGCGGCGATCCGTCGCCGGTCACCGCCTTCGGCGTCCTCCAAGGCATCCAGGCCGCGGTCGCTTTCCATTTTGGCGACGGCGCGCTCGACGGACGCTCGGTGGCGGTGCAGGGCCTGGGGAGCGTCGGCTACAACCTGGCGAGGTTCCTTCGCGAGGCGGGAGCCAAGGTCTTCGCGGCCGATATCGACTCGAAAACCACGGACCGTGCCCGCGACGAGCTCGGCGTCGAGGTGGTGTCCACGGGCGAAATCCTCGAGGTGCCGTGCGACGTCGTCGCTCCCTGCGCCCTCGGCGCGGTGCTCAACGATCAGTCGATCCCCCGGCTGCGCTGCAAGATCGTGGCTGGAGCCGCCAACAACCAACTCGCCGACGAGGGGCGTCATGGCCAGGAGCTGCACAACCGGGGCATTCTTTACGCGCCCGACTTCGTGATCAACGCCGGCGGCCTGATGAGCGTCTACAGCGAGCTCGTCGGCTACAATCGCGACACAGCCATGCGCCTGACGCGAGGCATCCACGCCAACATGGCGCGCGTCTTCGAGATCTCGCGCGCCCAGTCGATCCCCACCGCTCTGGCCGCCGACCGGCTGGCTGAGGATCGGATCGCAAGGGTGAAGGCCCTCGGCGGCCGGCACTGGGTGCGGTCGGTACGGCGGCGAGCCGCTGAAATCTAGCGTCCCCTTCGTCTCAATACCGGCAGGAGAAATCTCATGGAGATCCGGACCCGGTTCCACGTCGCCACCCTGGCCGCCGCCCTGGCGGCGGCTCCGGCGTTTGCCGCGGCTCCCATCTGCGACGGCTCGACGACCCTGACGCTGATCGGGATGGACACGGCGGCCGGCCGGACGCTCTTCGCGGTCCCGCCCAGCGGCGCCAGCCAGGCGGCATGGATCGTCGAGTTGGACGCCGAAGGGCGCGAGGCGCGAGTCTACCCCGACGACCCGAAGGGGCGCTTCGGAGGATCGGTGGGACCCGGTCCGGTCGTCGCGACCCACCCCTGCGGCTCCTCCTGCCTTCAGCCGGTGCAATGGAAGGACGGCTCCTGGGAGCCGCTCGGCGGTAGCTTGGTGGCTCCCGAGGCCACCACCGTCGCGGCGACGTACGACCGCACCGGCGCCCCCTGGGTCCTGCTTTACGGCCATGGAGCCACCGCGGGGCAGCTCAAGGCCTGGGCCTTCCGCCTCGAGAACCGGGTGTGGACGAGCCGGGGCTCCGCGGAAGTGGCCGCGGTCGGTGAGCCTCAGGTTCTCCCCGCGCCGCAAAGAAAGGACGGCATCCTCACTGGCACCGGACTCTTCTCCGCCTCCGGCCCGCCAGAAGCCTGGGTGGTGGGGCTCCCCAACATGCCGGCGGCCCGGCGCGGGCAACTCATCGCTCTCACGGGAACGTCAGCGGCTTACGTCTCGGGCGATGGCGTGGTCTATCTTTCGGATAATTCCGGCAAGGCCTGGCGCCGCTCCACCTGGACTCCCTGGGGAGCCCAGGATACGGTGGGCATCTGGCGGCAGGGGAAGGATTACTGGATCGACCTGCCATCCGGCGACCACCGCGGCTCTCTACGGCTCGCCTGGTTCGACCACCGGCAACCTTCGAACCAGATACTCGTCCTAACCAGGCTTGGCACGGCTGGAGAGTGGCTCCGCCTGACCGACCTGCCGCTCGAGGTGAAGTCGAAGAACGACGAGCACCTTCCGGTCAACCAGGTGCTCGTTCCACGGGGAGATACCTGGCTGCTTCTCTCCGGCTGCGCCGCAACGGCCGAAGGCTCCGGCCTGGTGCTCCGCGTCTTCGACGGCAAGGCGGTATCGGCGGCGAAGTTTCTGATACTGAAGGCGGCGGCTCCGTAACGCGCCGTCCCTCAGCCCTCGATGATCCGCACCATCCGCTCTACCACCTCCTCGGCCGAAAGATCCGAGGAGTCGATGAGGACGTAGGAGTCGTTCCTCGTCAGCGGCGAGTCGGGGCGGGTGCTGTCGCGCTGGTCGCGGCGGCTGATTTCTTCCTCCACATCCGCGTAGACGACGGGCCGTCCCGCCGTCCGGATCTCTTCGAAACGGCGGCGAAAGCGGACGTCGGCGCGGGCGTCGAGGAAAAACTTGTAGGGAGTTTCGGGGAAGACGCGGGTGCCGATGTCCCGCCCTTCGAGGACGGCCCCAAACTGGGAGGCGGCCTCACGCTGGAGGCGCACCATGCGCTGCCGCACCTCCGGATAGATGGAAATCGTGGAGGTTGCCTCGCTCACCTCAGGGGTGCGGATGCGCGATTCGACCGGCTGGCCGTCCAGCAAAACTTCGAAGCTGCCGTCCGGACGCCGGCCCAGGCTTACGTCTGCGGCGTCAGAGAGTGCCAGCACTCTCGTCCGGTCGCGGGGATCGGCACCGCTTTCCAACACCTTGAGGCCGATCGCCCGGTACATGGCGCCGGTATCGAGGAACGGTACTCCCAGCCGTTGCGCCAAGAGGCGGGCCGCAGTGCTCTTGCCAACTCCTGAAGGACCATCGATCGCAACGATCAAAGGGGCCGTCATCGCCGTCCCTGGCGCGGCTTGGTGTTGGTGCGGCCCGTTCTCGCCGCCGGCTTTCTAGCCGCCGCCCGGCGAGGGGTAGCCGCCGGTTTCGCGGGCGCTTTTCTGGCCGGCGCCCTCTTCTCCGCGGCCTTCTCCACCGTTCTCCGTGCCGGCTTCTTCTCGGCCGGCCGGCCCGTGGATTTGAGAAGGCGGTGGACTTCTTTCTCCGTCAGCTCGCGAAGAGCGCCCACGGGCAGATCGCGGTCGCGCAGGGTGCCGATGGCGACCCGGCGGAGCTTCAGCACGCCATGGCCGATGTTGAAGAACATCTCGCGGATCTGCCGGGTGCGCCCCTCGGTGAGCTCGACGATCCACCACGAGTTTTCGCCCTCGGCCTCGGCCCGGCGGCGGGCGCTCACCGGTTTATAGGGGGCGCGCGAGGTGATTCTCGCCGGCGCCGTGCGCTTGCCGTCGATGACGATGCCGGCGCGCAGCTTCTCGAGCTGGGCCTCGGTAGGCATCCCCTTGACCTTGACCTCGTAGGTCTTGACGCTGCCATACCGTGGATGGGCCACGCGCTGGGCGAACTCGCCGTCGTCGGTAAGCAGCAGGAGACCTTCGGTGTTGAAATCCAGGCGCCCCACCGGCACCAGCGCCTTGCGCATTCCCGGCGGCACGAAGTCGATCACCGTGCGCCGCCCCTCCGGATCGGTGACCGTGGACATCACGCCCTTGGGTTTGTTGAGCAGGAAGTAGTGATGCTCCTGGATCGGCTGGATGCGCCGGGAGTCGACCTTGATGGCGTCGCGCTCGGGATCGGCCTTCTCGCCCAGCTCGGCCACTTTGCCGTTGATGGTGACGCGTCCTTCCTGGATCAGCTCCTCGGCCTTGCGGCGGGAGGTGGCGACGCCGGCCCGGGCCAGGATCTTCTGCAGGCGGTCTTCGCTCATGAATCCTCCACCGGCAGGGCGTCCTGCCGCTCCTCGAGCTCGGCCACCTCGCGCAGAAACTGCTCCTCGCTGTCGCCAGCCGCCGGCTCCTCCGCGGATTCCTGAGGCAATCCCGCCAGCTCGGCGAGACCTGCAACGGCGGACGCGTCGCCGCTGCCGAACGTCTCCTCGAACTCCTCGAGGGGGGGAAGATCCTTCAGGCTGTTGAGCCCGAAATGAACGAGGAACTCCCGGGTGGTGCCGTAGAGGAAGGGCTTGCCCACCACCTCTTTGCGGCCGACGATGCGGACCATGCGCCGCTCGAGCAGCGTCTTGACGACGCCGGCCGGGTTGACGCCCCGCAGCTCCTGGATCTCCGGCCCGGTGACCGGCTGCCGGTAGGCGATGATCGCCAGCGTTTCCAGGGCCGCCATCGACAGCTTGTTGCCGCCCGAGACGTCGAAGAAACGGCGCAGCCAGCTCACCACCTCGGGCCGGGTGGCGAGACGCACGCCGCCGCCCACGTCCTCCACCAGCACACCCCGGCCGCTCTCACCGTCACCGATCGAGTAGCGGGCCAGCACGGACTCCAACGCCTCCGCGGCCTGCTCCCTCTCACCCTCGTCGAACAGCTCCAGCAGCTTCGTGCGCGGCACGGGCTCCGAAGAGACGAAGAGAATGGCCTCGATGGCCGCCTCCATGTCGCTACGCTCCGTCATGAACCGAGGGCCTCCCGATCGGCGTCCCCCAGCTCCCGCGTGGTGCGGTAGAGGAGGATGTCGCCGGCTTCCGTCTGATGAATGCGGACCAGATTGAGGCGCGCCAGCTCCAGCACCGCCAGGAACACGGCGATGGCCTCGGCCCGGCAGGTGCGGTCCTTGAGGTCGGAGATCAGGTCGAAGGGGCGCCCGGCGTCCAGAATGCCCAGCAGGCGGTCGAACTGCCCGCGCACTGAATACGCTTCCAGGGAGAGCTGGAGCGGCGGCGGATGCTCCTTCTCGTAGCGCAGCAGCGCCGTCTTGAAGGCCCCCATGAGGTCGAACAGCGAGACCTCGCCGAGATCCACCTGCTGCTCCTCGTCCTCCGGCGCCGCCGGCAGCGGCTGGGGGCGGCGCGTCCAGATGCCCAGCCGCAAGCGGTCCACCTCGGCCAGCGACTGCGCCATCTCCTTGAGGCGGCGGTATTCGAGCAGCCGCTCGACGAGCTCCTGGCGCGGATCCTCCTCGGGCTCTCCTTCTGCCCCAGCCGGCCGCGGCAGCAGCATCTTGGACTTGATGTGGATCAGCAGCGCCGCTTCGTAGATGTACTCGCCGGCGATGTCGAGGTTCAGCTCCTCCATCAGGCCCAGGTAGGCGTGGAACTGATCGCAGATCGTCGCCACCGGGATGTCGGTGATGTCCACCCGGTTGAGCTTGATCAGATGCAACAGCAGGTCGAGGGGCCCCTCGAAGATCGGCAGGTGGACCCGCCAGGCCGCCGGCAGGGGACCTTCGGCGCCGTCCTCCTCGCTCGCATCTTCAGGAGGGGGCAAATCCGGGAGTCCCGGCGTTTCCTCGCTCATCCGGCGACCTTCTCCGTGGCCCCGGCCGCCGCTCTCTGGATTTCTTTCCGGTAATCCAGCCCCATGGCATCGCGCACCTGTTCCAACGTCTCGGCCGTGCGTTCCCGTGCTTTCTTCGAACCGTCCAGCAGGATGTCGTAGACCGTGTCGCGGTCCAGCGCCTCACGGCGACGGCGCATGGGCTCCAGGTAGTCGATGAGGATCTGCGCCAGCAGCTTCTTGTCGTCGACGCAGCCGATGGTGGCCGCTCGGCACTCGCGGGCCACCCGCTCCTGCACCTCGGGGGGCGACACCAGCTTGTGGAAGTCATAGAGGTTGCAGACCTCGGGCCGCCCCGGATCGCTGCGCCGCAGGCGCTGCGGATCGGTGAACATCTGCATGCACTTCTGGCGGATGACGTCGGGTGAATCCGATAGATTGATGGCGTTGCCATAGGACTTCGACATCTTGCGGCCGTCGATGCCCGGCACCTTGGCGGCGGGCGTGAACAAACCTTGCGGCTCGGGAAAGACCTCGCGCTGGTAGAGGTAGTTGAAGCGGCGCACGATCTCGCGGCTGATCTCGAGGTGGCTCGCCTGATCCTCGCCCACCGGCACGAAATGGGCGCGGTAGACGGCGATGTCCACCGTCTGCAGCACGGGGTAGCCGAGGAAGCCGTAGGTGGAGAGATCCTTGTTCTCGATCTGCTGCATTTGCTCCTTGTAGGTGGGCACGCGCTCCAGCCAGCCGAGCGGCGTGATCATCGAGAACAGCAGATGCAGCTCGGCGTGATCCGGCACCATGGACTGGATGAAGATCGTCGACTTCGCGGGATCGAGCCCGGCGGCGAGCCAGTCGATCACCATCTCCAGGGTGTTGGCGGCGATCTCCGAGGGATCGGCGTAGTCGCTGGTCAGGGCGTGCCAGTCGGCCGCGAAGTAGTAGCAGCGATAGCTGTCCTGCAACCCGATCCAGTTCTTGAGGGCCCCGAAGTAGTTGCCCAGGTGGATCTTGCCCGTCGAGCGCATGCCCGAGAGCACGGTCTTCTGTTCAGTCACTTCTCGGTCCCCCTCTCAGGCGAGATTGATCACCACGGCCAGCAGACCGTAGAACGGCAGGAGCACCAGGAATGCCAGGGCCAGTCCGGCCGGAACCCCGATGATAAAGCCATAGGGGCGGATGGCGGCAAGCCGCGCGGCCCAGTCGGGCGGCAGCAGGCGCAACGCGATCTGCCCGCCGTCGAGCGGTGGCAGGGGAACGAGTTGGAACGCCGCCACACAGGCGTTGATCGAAGCCATCCGCACCAGTGTGAACATGATTGGAAACGAGCCCACCTTTTCCATTCCCAGCGGCAGGGTCAGCGAGGCGTAAGCCGCCTGCCGCGCCTCTGCCCCCAGCATGTGGACGCCGACGATGAGCGCCACGGTGGCGGCGGCGGAAAGCAGCAGGTTCGCCGCCGGTCCGGCCGCCGCGACGAGGATGCCGTCCCACCCCGGCCGCCGCAAGTTGGCGTCCACCACGGGGAGGGGCCGGCCCCAGCCGAAAACCGGAAAGCCGAAAGCGAGCAGAAGCGCCGGGAACAGCAGCGAGCCCAGGAGGTCGAAGTGGCGTAACGGATTCAAGCTCGTGCCGCCGAGCTGGCTCGCCGTGGGATCCCCGCAAAGCGCCGCCATCCAAGCCTGTGCCGCGCCGTGGATGGAGACCGCGAGCAGCAGCAAGAGAAGCTGCACCGCGGCAATGAAGGCGAGATTCGGAGTCATCTCACAACCATTTCGGCAACCATCACTGCGCAGCCACCCGGGCCGGAGCCGCGGCGAGACGGCGGTCCACATCCGTCATCAGGCGCTCGTTCTCGGTCAGGACCCGCCGCTCGACCCACAGGGCGTACCCTTGAGCCGCCACCGCCAGATAGAAGAGGACGTGATGGACCCAGCGCGGAACGGAGCCCGTGGCCACGCCGCCCCCGAGGATGAAGGCCGCCATCACCAACCCCATGGCCAGCATCAGCCAGGGGTAGGACTCGTTCTTGAAGCGCTTGGTCTCCTCGACGATGGCAGGCTCGAGGCCGTTCTCTTTCACCGCGTCCTTGATCGCCTTGCCGGTGCCGATGAGGTAGAACATGATCCAGCAGTGGGAGAACAGCAGCAGCAGGCTCGAAGCCAGCGCGATGAGCACGTGAAGGGGCATATTGGCATCGGTGGGGCCGTGCAGCGTGTAACCGGCCACGGCCGAGGCGATGACGCCGAGAGTCGACATAAAGCCGACGATCAGCAGGGCTCGTCCCATCATTCAGAAAATCCTCCGGTCATTCCAAGTACCGCCTGCCGCCAGAGTGTCGCCGCCTTGAAAGGGCGGTAACGTTCCTCCACGCGGCGCCGTCCCGCCTCGCCCCGGCGCCGCGCCTCCTCGGGACGCGCCAGAACGTCCTCCAACGCCTGCCTGAGAGCCCGCGGATCTTCCGGCGGCACCAGCCAGCCGGTCTCTCCGTCCACTACGACCTCGGGAATCCCGGAGACGGCGCTCGCCACCACCGGCACTCCCGCCGCCATCGCTTCCAGCACCACCAGCGGCATGCCTTCGTAAGTCGAAGGCACCACCAGGGCCGCCGCGCCGGCCAGCAGCCGCCTCACGTCCCCCGCGCCGCGGTTGCCGAGAAAGGTCACCGCCTTCCCCAACTTCAGCTCGCCCGCCCGCCGCTCCAGCCGCTCGCGATGCTCGCCGTCCCCGGCGATCCGCAGCTTGGCACCCGGGAGATCTCTCAGGGCCTCCAGCAGTACCTCGACGCCCTTGCGGATGCGCAGGCGGCCGACGAAAAGCAGGTAACCCCGCTCGTCCGTGGGAACCTCCGTGGACTCCACGACCAGACCGCCGGTGACGTTGGGAATCACCCCCACGGCGTCCACCCGGTAATCGCGGCGGATCTCGGCGGCGGTGACCGCGCTGGGAGCCAGCACCAGATCCGCAACCCAGGCGGTGAGACAGCCCAGCACGATCTGCAGCGGACCCTTCAGCCAGCGAAAGCGCAGCTCGACGGCTCCCGGCCGGCCCAGCACCCGTCCCTCGGCGACCAGCGGGCGGACCGCCCGCCTCTCCTCGACGTAGCTCACTTGCAGGAGGGCCACCAGCAGGGGGCGCGGCACGAGGAGCGCTCCCACGACCGCCACCAGCAGGGCCGCCAGCGCTCCGTCCGACTCGTGGACTTGCACGACGTGAGGCCGGAAGCGGCGGAGCGCCCGCCAGACCGCCGGCACCACCAAGAGGGGAAAGAACACCTTCGGACCCGCGGCCCCACCGGACCCGCGGCCCAGCACTTCCACCTGGTCCCCTTGCTCCCGCAGGCCGGCCGCCAACTGTAGCACCTGTTCGCCAACGCCGGAAACGTCGCGGGGCGGCAGGGTGTTGGCGATCAGGAGAATGCGAATCTACACACCCTCGAAGCGCAGGATCACCACCCCGAACCGCACCTCGTCGCCCTGGCGGATCTCCGAGGGAACGCCGGTCTCCAGACGCTTGCCGTTCAGGAAGGTGCTGTTCATGGTGCCGATCTCCTCGCCGAAGAAGAACTTGCCGCCGCGGCGGTAGATCTTGGAGTGGCGGCGGCTCACCGAACGCTGGGTATCCACCGGGGTGAGGTCGATGTCGGGGTAGATGCCGGTCACCGGGTCCTTGCGGCCGATGGTGGTCTCCGGGCCGGTGGAAAGGGGAAACTCCATCCCCGAGGGGACGTGCACCAGCTTTTCCGGCCCCTCCGCCGGCACCTGCGCCTCCGGCCGCGGCATTTCGCGGGACGCCGTGATCTTGGTGCCCAGGAACGACTTCAGCATCTCGTCCGTCTCGCGCAACCGCCGGGAGAGCTTGCGCATCATGCGCACGGCGATCTCGGGGTTGCTCTGGAGGAGCTGATCGAAAGTCGAACCGTTGATCTGCAGCAGGCGAATGTCGGTCAACGCCCGCGCCGACGCCGCCCGCGGGAGGTCCTCCAGCACCGACATCTCGCCGAAGAAGTCCCCCTTCTCCAGGACGGCAAGGATCTGCTCGTCGTCGCCGACGAGGTTGAGGATCTCCACCTTGCCCTCGTTGATGATGTACATCTCCGTGCCCAGATCGCCCTCGTGGAAGACGTACTCCCCCGCCTTGTGCTCGGAGGTGTAGCCCTTCTTGGGTATGGCAGGACCCGCGGGACCCGAATTGCTGGTGGTCTTGAAAACTGGATTGGCCATCGGACCCCTATCCCTCACCCAGTACGAGCCGGCCTGCTTCAGCGTCCAACCGCGCCATCAGTCCCAGAGGGAGAGTGCGGTTCGGCGGCACATGGCCGCTTGCCAGCCCAAAGGCGAGCGGCCAGGAGTAGCGGGCGAGACTGTCGGCAATCTGTACCGGCCAATCGATCGCCTCCCGCCCAGGTTCCTGGGGCTCTCCAAGGTGGCCGACGATCATGCCCGCGATGCTTTCCAGAGTACCCGACAGGCCCAGGTGGGTCAACATGCGGTCGATACGGTAGGGCGGTTCGTTGACGTCCTCCCAGAAGACGACGGCGCCCGCGAGGTCGGGAGCCCAGGGCGTGCCCAGCGTTGAGGTCAACAGACTGAGGCAGCCGCCCAGCAGCGGCCCCAGTGCGCTCCCCGGCCTGAGCACGGCGGCCAACGGCAGCTCGGCCGGATAACGGCCGGCCAGAGCGGCGAGGAACGACGCCTCGTCCTCGGGCGAGAGCCCCCGCGCCAGATCGGCCGCCACCATGGGACCGTGGAAGGCCACCAGTCCCAGCCGGCGCACCACCGCCAGCAAGAAGGGCGTGAGATCGGAGAAGCCCATGTAGGCCCGGGGCCGGCGGGCGAGAAGGTCCCAGTCGAGGCCGGGGAGAATCCGCAGCACGCCATGGCCGCCGCGGGCAAAGAGAATGACCGGCAGATCGGGATCGGCCGCCAGATGGTGGAAGGCGGCGAGGCGATCGGCGTCGCTGCCCGCGAACAAGCCGTGCCGCATCAATAGATTGTCCGCCAGCACCGGCTCGAAACCCAGGCGCCGCAGGGCTTCCACTCCTGCTTCGAGACGGCCGGGATCGACGGGACCGGACAGGGCAGCCACTCCAACCCGGTCGCCGGGGCCGGCTGGAGGTGGCAGATGAGCAGGAAGAATCAAAGCGCCGGAGAGCTCCGTAAGCCGAGTTCTGTATCCCCGGCGCCGAAGCGCCGGACAGTGGTCATTCCTCTGGGACCGGCGTTGCCGCCGGCCTCGAGCAACCTACCCGGAAACGGCCCCGCGCCCGGCGAACCGGTCGTGGAGGCGGGACGGGCAGCCCGCAAGTCCGTTCCCCTATTTGGTCTTGCTCCGCAGGGGGTTTACCTAGCCTCGTCCGTCGCCGGCCGAGCGGTGCGCTCTTACCGCACCGTTTCACCCTTACCGAACGCCCGAAGGCACCCGGCGGTCTATTCTCTGTTGCACTTTCCGTCGCGTCGCCACGCCTCGCCGTTAGCAAGCCTGCCGCCCGTAGGAGCTCGGACTTTCCTCTCCGCACCGGCCCGAAAGCCGTGCGAAGCGACCAACTGGAGCTCTCCAGCAACGTGATTGTACTCTACCGCCGGCTC
>DATIOS010000006.1:0-3833 GCA_035472915.1 Thermoanaerobaculia bacterium | reverse complement strand
TCACGGGCACCGGCCCCGCCGGGGGCACAGGCATCGACAAGGTCGCGGGGACCACGTACTACGACACGCTGCGTGCGACACTGACGCGTCAGGACCCGAAGGAGTTCCTGTTCTTCAACCGCGACACAGGCCAACCGCACCGAGGCCCCTCACGCCGCCGATCACGGCTACCGCACCATCGGCGACATCATGCGCTCGCTGAACCCGTTCACCGGCGAGTTCTACCGCGAGGCGCTGCAGGTCAGCCGGATGACGCGGGAGATGTTCTGCCTGATGGAGGGCAAGCACCAATCCGAGGCGGCGCCGTCACCGTGATCGATCCCTCAAGCCCCAACACGCCTACCGCAGGCCTCGCACTGCAGAACGGCAACATCATCTACGCCTCCGTGGCCGCCATTCGCTTCGTACCGCCAAACGGCGCGGTTACTGCTCCGTCAGTCAGGACCATCGCAACCGCATCGAGTCGCGTCTCGACGCTCAACACGGCGGCCAATGGTGTTTTCTGGGGTGAGCAAGGCGGCGCCGTGAGGCGGAAGGTAGGACCGACGATCACGACGCTGCAGCCGAGCGGACTCGTGCCCACGTCGATTTCGGCGAACGGGACAACGGCCGCCTCAGCGCAGGCGTGGACACAGTGCGGCTCGCAGACATGTCAGCTGCGATTCATCGTCTCGACCCTGAACTCGACGCGAACGATCGGCGCCGACGCTCTCGGCGTGACTGTAGTCGGCAGAAATATCTTTTGGGGAGATGCTGCCGGCGTGCATCGGCTGGCGTTCTGAGCAAGGCGTGCCGAAACACGCCGCTCCAGGGACCAGTCAGGGCGCCGGCGAAACGTTTCTGCGACAGTTGTCACCTACCAGATAACCAGAGGTTTCCTGAGGAGAGGCGGGATTCTCCCGAGACCTCTGATTCGGCATGGCCGCGCTTGTGCGGCCAGCTACTGGGAGGAAAATACAATGAGAAAGCCGCTGGTAGCTCTGGCAATTCTGGCTCTCTTGGTTTGCGGAGGCACCGCATCGGCAGCGCAGCAGGGTCGCGTCCAAATCGATCTGCAGCGGATCATCACCGCCCTGGGCTCGCCCCAGATGGCGGCGCAGGTTGCTGCGGCACGGTCCGCGAGCTCGGAGTCTCAATCTCTCGAAAAGAAGGTTCCCGTCAAGGATGCTACGTCGATCTCGCTGACCGGTACCGTGCTGCTGACGGAGACGGACTTCCTGAGCGACGGGACTCCGGTCACCGTAGGCGTGATGAATGTCAACCTTCCGATTCACCAACAGATCTACTTTTCCTGCATCGGAGGCTCGATCTGGGCACAATGCATTCCAACCGGCAGAAGGAAGCTCGATGGTTTCGTCATCGCCGGCGATGGCAGTGCGTTCGAGTCCTACCTCAATCTCGTCGTGGTAACCAAGCTGACAAAGTAGAGCGGCATAGAGAAGCAAACTGTTTAACTCCGGATCGTTGCCGGAGCCGCCCACGCTTCGCGCGGCTGGCGCCCCCGGATGGCGAGGGGGCCCACGGCCTGGAGCAGCTCCGCGACGCGGCGGTCCCAGCTCTCGCATTCGGCGGCTCGGCGACGCTCGCGGGCGAGCTCGGGGGTGTGCTCGGCCACGGCCCGCCGAAGCTGGCGCACGAAGTCTTGCGGATCGTCATAGAGGTAGACGAGGGGCTCGCTCCAGCGCTCCGTCTCCGGTAGGCGGCGGGCCACCACCGGCAGGCCGGTGGCCAAGGCCTCGTAGAGCTTCACTGGATCCACGGCCCGGGTAAGGGGAAGGTCGCGGAAGGGGACGAGGGCCACGTCGAGGCTGGCGAGAAAGCCGGGCACGTCGGCAAATGGGATCTCGCCCACGGTCTCCAGGTTGGGCAGCGCGCGCAGCGCGGCGATCTCCGGATCCTCCACGCGGCCGGCGAGGCGGAAGCTCCATCCGGACAAGGTGCAAGCCGCCTCCTGCACGGCTTCGACGTCGAACCAGGGGCCGAGGGCGCCGACGTAGCCGACGCGCACGCCTGTGGTGGCACTGCCTCCGTTGCCGGCTGGCGGTGGAAAAGCCCCAAGGTCGACGCCGTTGGGTAGCAGCAACACCTGGGGACTGACTTCCCGTGGCCGTTCCGCCAGGACTCCGGCAGTGGCGCACACCAGATCCGCCGTACGGATGAGGCGCGCTTCCACGGCTTCGATTCCCGCCGGCACGCCGGGGAAACCGACGTGCAGGTCGATGCGGTCGTAGACGAGTGGAACGGCGAGCCGGCGGGCCAGCTCCCTTCCGAGCTCGGCCCAGAAGGGGAGCTGCACCAGCACCATCAACGGCCGCTCGTGACGCAACCCGGCCAGGATGGTGTTGGCGAGCCACGCCGCGGAGGCGGCGGACAGCGGCTCGCGGTAAGGGTCTGGCCGCCCGGGCACCCGCACCCGCAGCACATGCACTCCGCCTTGGACGTGGGTGACCTGGCGGGAAGGCAGGAGCCGGCTGCGTAGAAAGCCGTCGACGTAGAGCACCGGGTGGCCGGCCCGGGCGAGCGCCACGGCCAGATGTTGCGGGCGCTGATAGCGATATTGCCAGGCCACGGCCGGCAGGTAGAGGACGGGAGACTTGGAGCCGCCGAGCGTTGCTTCCAAATCCACCTTCAGCTCCGCGGGATGTGCCCAGGGAAGGCCCGGCCGGCCGAGGCGGCCGGTGCGCAGGCTACGCAGCGCCGCACGGGCCAGGCGCTCGATCTCGCCCGCGGCGGTGAGAGCGCGGTGATGGACCCGGGCCGGATAGAAGAAGGCGCTGCTCATGACCGTGGGTGATAAGCTGAATTTCCTGCGCGGCGAGCCGTGCCGCCGGAGCTCGCCTCTTGCCTTTCCCTGAACCCGTGAATCGCAGCCAAAAAGTCTGCGTCGTCATGCCCGCCTACAACGCGGAACGAACCCTCGAGCGCACCTGGCGGGAGCTGCCCATGGCGTGGGTCGACGACGTCGTGGTGGTGGACGACGCCAGCCGCGACCGCACGGTGGAAGTCGCCCGCGAGCTTGGCCTGCACGTCCTGGTCCACGCCAGGAACCGGGGCTACGGCGGCAACCAGAAGTCCTGCTACCGGGAAGCCCTCGCCCGCGGCGCGGACCTCGTCGTCATGGTCCATCCCGATCATCAGTACGACCCCTCGGCCATCCCCGCGCTGGTGACGCCGCTGCTGGCCGGCGAGTGCGACGCCGTTTTCGGTAGCCGCATGCTGGGCGGCCGGCCGCTCGAGGGTGGCATGCCGAAGTGGAAGTACCTGGCGAATATCGTCCTCACCGCCGTGGCCAACGCTACTTTCTACGTCTTCCTTTCCGAATACCACTCGGGGTTGCGGGCCTATAGTAGGCGCTATCTGCAGTCCGTCGACCTGGAAAGCAACTCCGACAGCTTTGTATTCGACACCGAGATTATAGCTCAGGGGATATGGAAGAACTTGCGCATCCGAGAGATTCCGATCCAGACTCGTTATTTTCCCGAGTCTTCCCAGATCGGCTTCGGGCGCAGCCTGCAATATGGATTCGCCGTCCTGAGCGTCCTGTGGCGCTACAAGATGCAGGAAAAGGGACTGCTCGGCAGCCGAATCTTCGGCGATCCTCCTCCGGCGGCTCTCCGCCGTGCGCAGGATGAAATCTCTGCCGAACCGCAAGCTCATGCCGGTTCCGCAGGATGAAGGAGCCGCTCGTAGAGGTCTTCGATCTCCTCCGCGTGCTCCGACATTCCTTTGACCGCCGGTTGAGACTCGCGCCAGCCGGCGATGATGCCAGGGCTGCAGAAAGTTCCGACATCGAAGTTCCCAGCGGGCACTTCCTGCACGAGCATGCTCTTGAA
>DATIOS010000005.1:0-16158 GCA_035472915.1 Thermoanaerobaculia bacterium | reverse complement strand
CATTCCGTGTTCTTACGGATGACTTTGTCACGATTGAAGATGGAACGGGGATTGTCCATTTAGCTCCGGCATTTGGCGAAGTCGACTTTTTTATCTGCCAGAGAGAAGGCATCGAGCCTGTCTGCGCGCCGCGTTGGAGAGGCTCGGCGCCCTGCGAAATCTCGGAGAAACGGAGACTCTCGGCCGATCGCCCTTCGGCGACGCCCGGCTGGCAGCAGTGCACTCGGATCTCCTTCCGGAAAGCCGGTTGATCGAATTGAGCGGCGATGTCGACGCCGCGGTGCGCGCGGCCGCCCGGGGGCTTCTGGCAACCCCGGGGAGGATCCGTGGATGATGGCCGCCTGGAAGCTCCGCTGGCGCCGGTGGGCCTTGATGCGAGCGTTGGCCAGGGCCCATCTGCCCGAAAAGGAGCTGCGGGCTCGGATTGACATGTTGGACCCGCTCGTCAACCTACCCGAAAACAGCGGATCGGCGAGCGTCTGGCCGGCGCTGGTCACGGTGGTTGCGCTATCGCAAGACCGATTCGGCATGGCCCTCGACGCCGTGGTCGATCTGTCGCGATTCCGCATCGACCCGAGGCCGCTCGCGCGTTGGACCGCGGCAGGTTGCGGCCAGATCGGGGACGAGCTGTTCGGACGCGTGCTCGAGCTCGCGGTTCGCATCGCCGGAATGCGGCTCGATCCGCAGCCCTTGCTCGGTCCGCTGCTGGAGCTGAGCCGTCCACAATCACTGACGCCGGACTTCCTTGCAATTTTGGAAACCCTCGAACAGGTCGCCGGGACGCCGCGGCCGCCCAACGCGGCCGCCCTCTTGAAGTCCTTCACACGCGCCGTCTCGGGCCCGCTCGGCCGGCATCGGCAAGCGATCCTGGATCTGACACAACGAATGCTGGCGTCGGGCATGGATCTAATTGAAATTCTCGACGGGCTTGCCGCGCTCGCGGCGCTCGACGAGCCGAGATTCGCCGCGGCGGCGGATTTCGTGGCTCGCATGGGGGAAGACGGCCTCAACCCAGGCCCCTTGCTGCGTCAAGGGTTTCTCGCGGCGGCAAGTGCCCTGGATTGGCAGGGCTATCTGGATGCGCTCCACGTATTCGAGCTCCTGCTGGACCGGATCCGGAAAGCTGGCGGGCGCCCGGACACCGCACCAGGGCTGGCCGAGCTGACCCGGCAGGCGCTGTCCTACGCCCGCGATTACAGCGACTTCACAGTGGTCCTGCATTCGGCCGTGACCCACGAGGAGAGCTACGACTCCTACGGAATGAGCTACTCCACCGTAGTGGACGAGCCCGCGCGGTTAGAGCTCCGACCCGCGGGGGAACGACGGACCGCCGTGTCCCTTGTGTTCCGCGGCTCCGCGGAGATCGAATCGTGGCTCACAAAGCGTTCCTGGCTCTGGAAGAACCTCGCCGGCCCGGAGGAGCGCAAACGCGTCATCGCGCGCGGCGCAGCCGTGCGCGAGAAGCTCGGCACAATCGTGGACGATCTGATGCGGAGCCACATCCTCGTGCCTGAGCAGAGGATTTTGGCCATCTATCTGATCGGCAGCTACGCCTGGTCCCAACACCCGAACGATCTCGATCTTTTCGTAGTGCTGGAGGGCCGCCAGGACGTGGCTCGTTTCGATCGCACACGCTCCAGAGCCCTCGATATCGAGGTCCACGGCTCGGTCGTGCCGCTCGACGTCGAGGTCGTAGGTTGGGACACGCTGCTCGATGCCGTCCGTGGCGCGAAGGTCCGGCATGCCGATGTCCTCGCCCAGCGGTATGGCCTGCTTTACGGGTCCGTGCTCCTGGCGGGGCAGGATATCCACGAGAGCGTGAAGTTGCCGCGGGAGACTCTGGAATCCCTCAGGACGAAGCTCCTCACGAATGCGAAAGATGCCGACTGGCCCGAGCTCGCCGGCGATCCTGAAAGGATCCGGAGGAAACGCGAGTGGCGGCTTCAGGATGCCGCGGCCCTCCGCCGCTTCCTGGACGCAAGCGGCGAGTAGAGACCCGCCCTACCCTACCGCGTGGCCCCGGCCACCTGCGCAGGCCCGGCCCCCGTATCATCTCTGGGAATAGATGACGGCGAACTACTAACTCTACGTGGAGCATCTTGGACCTTTTGAGCACAGCGCCTGGTGCGGATCGGCGAGCCCTCTCATGCCTTCGTTGGCGATTCCTGGCCGACACTGAAGACTGACGCCCGCCCAGGTGGCGCGCCGGAGGTCTCCTAGCTAGCTAGTGTAGTGCGTCATACAGATGTGCTCTTGTTCAGGGTCTGGCGGGCGCGAGTGACTTTCTCCAGGGATGTCTCGGGCTGATTTCGCCCAGATAAAGGGCTTGGGTCCCCGGCGTCAACTACATCTGTGCGGTGCACAGAGCTAATTGTCGCTGCGCACTTGGGAGCTGCGTTGTGCTGAGCCAGTTACTCTTGGATGGTCGCGTTCAGGTCCAGGACACTTTGGAAGATTCCCCGCCGCAGTTGGTTCTCGGTCAAGTCGCAGAAGAAGCGCTCCACCATGTTAAGCCAGAAGGCGCTGGTGGGAGTGAAGTGGACGTGGAACCGAGGATGGCGAGCCAGGCATTGCTTGACCTTGGGGTCCTTGTGAGTCGCATAGTTGTCCGCAATCAGGTGGACCTGCTTGTCCTTCGGGGTTTGCCGGTCCAAGAGAGCGAGAAATTGAATCCACTCCTGGTGGCGATGCCTGGCCCGTCTACCTCGACGTCGGCAAGGTCAAGGCCGCCGAGTCCGCTTCACGAAGCTCCCGGCAGGCTTTCTCCGGGCGCTTGGAGACCGTGGGTGCGGTGGGCGCCTTCCCGCGCGGCGGATTTCGAGCCGGGAGTCCTCCTTGATGCGGTCCTCGGTCCCCAGGACTTTGTTGGCGGATAGGAGCCGAGCATTGGCGCGATGCACCCGGCCGTGGTGGCGGCAAACAAAGTCGTGGTCCCATTTCGTTTGTAGTCGTGGGTCATCGTCCCGCAGCTCCCTCTCTTCAGCGGCAGACCCGGCTGGGTCCTGTCCAACGCTTGGATCTGGCTCTTTTCATCGATCGACCACACCACTGCGTGCTCCGGAGGGTTCATATACAACCCGATGATGTCTTCCAGCTTGGTAACGCCGCGCGCCTCCACGACCAGATCGTGGCCGTGGCCGCCATCGATTTGGCCCTCAAGAGCGCCGGGGCGCTCCGGCGCTTACCGAGGCGGGACTCTCACCCGCTGGAAACGCGCAGCGTGCAGACGACGACTTGCTCACTTCCTCTTCGTCCGCGTCACGACGCACCATGCCCAGGGAGCTTAACTCTTATAGGGACAGCGTTGCCGCGTACAGGAGCTGACAACCCATCGAGTAACCGAGCGGCGGTCCCTCTCGACCGCGGTCCCGGTCGCCAGGGGCGACTGAGGATTTCCCTGTGGCGAGCGGCGCGAGCCCGGGCCAGCTGCAGGTGCGACTACCGAGAGCATCCTGCGAGTTTTCGTCCTACGAAAACATGGCTGGCTCGTGCGCCGGTGAAACCGGCGAGGTGAAGAGGATGAAAGAGCCTTACGGTGAAGGGGTAGCGACCCACTCCGACCCCGAGTCATGCGCCGTCGATCGCAAGGTCGGGGGTGAAGCGTTGACAGGGGCACGTGCAGGCCGGGCTATTGAGCCGCGAAACCCATGCCCCGCGAAAGCGGGCTCTTCGGGGTGCCGACGCACTGAGCCAATGCGGAAGGCCACATCAGACGTGCCGAAATCGCGAGGCACGGCTGGACCCCGCGCGGTCGGAAGACCCCGTGCATGTACGGAATCACCTGGCAGGGAACCGGGAGATCCCATGTCCGCCTGTCGGAGAGGGTCCGGCAGGCCGTATCGGGAAGTCTAAGGACGTACGCCGATGATGAACGGACATGGGAAGTCAGACAGCCCCGCAGTACCAGGGAAGCCGCCGAACTTAGCCAAGGAACCGGCTTCGGAGGTGGTGGAGGGAAGGGGGCTGGCCAAGGGGAAGAGGCGAGAGCAAAACGCGCTCCGGACTCAGAGCCGGGCGGGTGCGCACAGCGAGCTCGAGCCTCTACGTCAAGCAGCACGAAAGAACCGGACGAAACGGTTCACCGCGCTCTTGCACCACATCTACGACGTGGAGCGACTGCGCCGGGCCTACCTCGGGATGAAGCGAGGAGCTGCGGCGGGCGTCGACGGCGAGACGTGGAAGTCGTACGGGGAGCGCCTGGAAGAGAATCTCCAGGATCTGTCCGGGCGGCTGAAGCGGGGGGCGTACCGAGCCAAGCCGGTGCGTAGAGCGTTCATCCCGAAGGCTGACGGGCGGCTCCGGCCGCTCGGCGTTCCCGCGTTGGAAGACAAGATCGTCCAGCGCGCCACCGTCGAGGTGCTGAACTGCATCTACGAGACCGACTTCCTCGGGTTCTCCTACGGGTTCCGAACCGGGCGTAGCCCGCACCAGGCGCTGGATGCGCTCGCGGTAGGAATTCGCTCGAAGAAGGTGAACTGGGTGCTCGACGCCGACTTGCGTGGGTTCTTCGATACCCTCGACCACGCGTGGTTGGTGAAGTTTGTCGAGCGTCGGATTGGGGACCGGCGCGTCGTGCGACTCATCCAGAAATGGCTGAAAGCCGGCGTGCTGGAAGATGGGCAACGTATCGTCCAGGAGGTGGGGACAGTCCAGGGCGGAAGCATCAGTCCGCTGCTGGCCAACATCTACCTTCACTACGTGTTCGATCTCTGGGTCCATCAGTGGCGACAACGGGAAGCGGGCGGCGACGTAGTCGTCGTACGCTTTGCCGACGATTTTGTCGTCGGATTCCAGTACCGAACCGAGGCCGAGCAGTTCCTCGACGAGCTGCGCGAGCGGTTGGCGCAGTTCGGCCTGGCGCTGCACCCTGAGAAAACCCGACTGATCGAGTTCGGCCGCGATGCGGCCAGAATTCGGTCTCGCTGGGGACAGGGCAAGCCGGAGACGTTCAACTTCCTCGGCTTTACTCACATTTGTGGAAAGACGCGGCAAGGAGACATCTTTATGCTGATTCGGCAGACGATGCGTCAACGCAGGCAGGCAAAGCTCAGTGAAGTTAAAGCGGAGCTGCGCCAACGCATGCACCAGCCCATCCCAGAGCAGGGCGCTTACTTAGCCGCCGTGGTCCGTGGGCACGTGCAGTACTACGGCGTGCCGCGGAATGGAGAGGCGATTGGTGCGTTTCGACGGGCCGTCGGCCGTCTCTGGAGGCGAGCCCTCGGGCGTCGCAGCCAGAATGGACAGCAGACCTGGGCTCGCATGGAACATCTCATCGCCCGCTGGCTCCCTCTGGCCCGGATCTGTCATCCGTCTCCTTTCGAAAGACTCAAGCGACTTGGCGTTATCACCCAAGGCAGGAGCCCAGTGCGTTAGAAGCGCCCGCTGGGATCTGTGCGGGGGGCGCCGGGCAACCGGCGTCCCTACCGCGATCCGTTGCAAGACCAGGCCCTTTCCGAGGGCCGCACCAGCTAACTCTGTGGGGCGGGGGAAGGTCCGAAGGCCGCGCATGTCTAGAGGCATCGGGACGGTGTTCGGTCCCGGAGCCTCCTGGTGTTGTCAGAGGCGGTTCGCTATGGCAGAGGATGATCGCTTGCGAGGCCCGCTGGCGTCCGCAGGCCTCTTTGAGGGACTACTTCATGAAGAACGCTTCAAGGATGGCCCGCTGCTGCTCGGCGGGACTCATCTCGGCAAGGTCTGGCCGATCGGCTAGAGCCTTCATCGCTGAGTTTTGGAAGGCGGTCAGAATGATCGTGCGGCAGAGCACGGCCGGCTGTTCCCCGCGGGCTCGAGCCGCCTTTTCAATCATGGCGAGCTCGGCCTCGGTGAACGACACCATGAGCCGGCTCGTCCTCTTGGTCTCGGGTGGAGGCAAGGCTTCCAGGCTGATCGGGAGATTTGGCAGGGGGCTTTCGCGTCGAGACGGCATAGGGGGACCTCGAATTCTTCCAAGACTCGCAACCCTAGAAAGGGGTTGCGGAGCGATTCGCGCCATTGTACAGTTACTCTCATGGCAACTGAACACTCTGCGAGCAAGTCGGTCTCCGCCAGTCCGGAAGTCGAATTCATCCGCCGTGCCGAGGTGCTGAAGATCACGGGTCTGCGCAAGTCAACGCTCTACAGCCTGATGAGGCGTGCCAGCGATCCCTTCCCGCCGAACTATGCCACTTCCGAGCGCGGACGCGCTTGGGTTCGAGGCGAAGTGCTGCACTGGTGTGAGCGGCGCCGCAACGCTGAGAAAAAGCCCACCCCGATTGAGCAAGCGCTCCGGCTGCGCCAAGCGGCAAGCCGCTAACTTCACCCAAGGCCCCACGACGGGGCGCGTGCGCCTCAGCGGCTCTTCCCTAGGTGGAAATAGCCGGACCGGTTGGAGCGGCGTCGCCGGTCGCCGGCGTCAGACTTACGGCTGGACGGCGAAATGCCTCTTCAGATGCCCGGTCGAGCGGGGAGGGGTGGCGGGGAACCCGAAGGGGGTTCCCCGCGCGTGGTGGACAGTTTGCGCCAGCGGTCAAGAAGTCTGAAAACAAAGCAGCCCCCCACCCGGCCTGTGGAAGCTGACGCCCTGAGGAAGGCGTGGAAAACGCTCCGCAAGAAGCCGCTCCGCGTTTTCCACCCCTCCCCCAGGGCTCGGAAAGCTCCTCCCGCTCCGCTGGCGTTGCGCACCGCCGCCCACCACCCTCGGACCTTCCCGCAAGCTCCCACAGACCCGGCGACGGGCGCAGAACAGTTGAGAAGAGGGTCAGCGGGCGGAGCGCCGCTGAAGCGCGCTCAGAGCGAAAGTCAGCGGCGCTGCCAGCGCTTCGAAGCGCTACGCTGCTCGCTGGCAAGCCTCAGACTCCAGACGGGCCAGCTTGGCGTGCCAGAGGCCTAGCGCCTGCTTGCGCTCCGGCCAGTAGTTATACAGGTTGTAGGTCCCCTCAATCTCGCCCTTGATGTGATTGAGCAGCGCTTCAGCGACGCTGTCTAAAACCCCGAGCGCCGGAAAGTGCGTTCGTCCGGTGCGCCGGAAGTCGTGGGGCCGGATGTTCTCCAGGCCCGACAGCCGCCGGAACTCGCCATTCGCCAGACGCAGCGGTTGCGGGTAGGTTTCACGGCTATCACGCGCCCAAAAGAGGGGACCCCGCCCACCCACCTCCAGGCTCCGCCGATTGAGAATCTCGCCGATCGGGCCGAGCAACGGCACCAGGAACTCATGGCCGTTCTTGCCGTACATCCGCCAGACCCGCTCACCGTTGGAGATCAGGAGGTCCTCCGCACACACGTAGGCCGCCTCTCCCGGCCGGCACAGGCTGTAGAGAATCAGCCGGTAGACATCCGCCGCCTTGCGGTCAGAAAGCTCCTCGCAGGCCAGAAACGCCGCCGTCAGCTCGCCGTCGCTCAACCAGCGGTCGCGCTTGGCCTTCTTCACCGTCACCCTCTGGCCCCGCGCCGGATTGCCTGACAGGTGCCAATGGCTCCGGGCGTATTCGAAGATAGCCGACAGCACCTTCTTGACCTCGCGCACCATCTGCGGCGCTCGCTTCTCGACCGCCGTCATCACCGCCCGCACCTCCTGGTCCGAAATCTCCCCCGGCAGACGATGACCGAGCGCCGCGGCGAACGACTTGGCGACGTGCTTGTAGTTCCTCGCTGTGCGCGCCTTGAGGTTGACGGCCGCGTGGTGGCGGAAGTAGTCCACCAACAGAGCGCCGAAGGTCCCCTCTCGGACGCCCTCCGGGTACAGAGGCCGCACGAACTCGGGAATGGCCTCAGGTCCGATCCAGCGTCCAGTCTCCGGCAGGGTGACGCCGATAGTCTGAGGATCGATCCCCTTCGCCAGCTCGCCGCGAAAGACGTTGAAGGCGCGCTCGAACTGCTCCACGCTCAGGGCAGGCAGGACCCGACCGTCGGGCTGGCGATCGGGGCAGCGACCGGAGGGGTGATAGCCGAGGTAGACGCGCCGCTGCTTCGCCTGGCCGTGATCGTCGCGCAGGATCGGGGAGCGGTAGAGGTAGAACCAGATCTTCGCCCCCAGGGTCGATATCCGCAGGCCCGCCGAGGGCGTCCTCTCGTGTAGGATATCGGTCGGGACTCCGGTGGCCGCCAGGCCCCGGACCTTCTTTTCCGTCAGCTTCATTCGCATGCTTTCGCCTCCCGTTGCCTAAGGGTTGACTGCCTTGACACCAGGAAATCTAAGGGTAACGGGAGGCGTTGTCAAAACCGAAACACAGCTGGACAGAGCCGTCCTTCGATGGCCGCTAACTCTTTGGAAGTAAGAGAGTTAGAGGTCTATCTTGGCAATCTTTGGACACCCCCGGACCCCCCTCCACGCCCCCGGTCGGGGGGAGTGCGGTGGGAGAGAGGGGGTTGGGGGAGTGAGGGCCCGCCCCGAAGGGGCCCGGGGGCTGGAGAGATGCCGCTCACGTCGCCACAGGCGCCCGCGGCCCGACCCCGTGGGTGGCGCAGATGTCCAGGATCTCCATCTCTTCGAGCGTCGACGACGAGGTCTTGGCCTTCTGGAAGATCGCCTTCACCAACTCGGGGCCCGGCTCGATCCCGCGTTCCTTGAGCCAGTAGACGACGTTCGATTCGCCGCTCATGGGGCCGATCTCGATCAGCTGCCGGCTGCCGATGAGGGAGGCCGGAATGGAGGAGTAGACGCGGTCGGCCAGCCAGTCTTCGCCGCGGGCGCGGGCTTTGATGATCGCCGAAGCGTGAACGCCGGTGCCGGTGCGGAAGGCGTCCTTCCCCACCACGGGATAGTTGTCGGGCAGGGGCACGCCGGTCGTATCTGCCACCAGGCGGCAGTACTCCTGGAGCCGGCTGAGGTCGCGGTCGATCCAGCCCAGGAGCTGCATGTTGACCAGCAGGATGTCGATGGGGCAGTTGCCAACCCGCTCGCCGATGCCGACCGCCGTGCCATGCAGACGGTCCGCGCCGGCCTCGGCGGCGGCGAGGGCGTTGATCACCGAGAGCCCCCGGTCCTTGTGGCCGTGCCAATCCACTTTCACGTCTTCGCCGGTCGCGTCCACCACCTCGCGAATGAATTTGATGACGTGGCGCGCGCCGTTGGGAGTCGCGTGCCCCACGGTGTCGGCAACGCAGACGCGGCGGGCGCCGGCCTCGACCGCCGCGGTGTAGAGCTGCCGCAGATCCTCGGGCGCCGCGCGGGTGGTGTCCTCGGTGACGAACATCACCGGCAGACCTTCCTTGACGGCAAACTCCACGGCCTCGCGGCTGAGGCGCAGCATGCGATCGAGCGTCCAGCCCTCGGCATATTGGCGGATGGGCGAGGAGCCGATGAAGCACGCCGCCTCAATGGCGATGCCGGTGCGCTGGGAGATCTCGGCGATCGGCTGTACGTCGGCGATCATCGTCCGGGCGGCACAGTTGGGAGCGATCGTCAGCCGCTGCTCGACGATCTCCCGCGCCAGCCGCTCGACGTCGCGCACCACGTGCGGCCCCGCTCCGGGAAGGCCGATGTTGGCGGACTCTATCCCCAAGGCCGCGATCAGGTGCAGGATCTCGAGCTTGTCCTCGATCGGCGGGGTGCGCACGGAAGGCGACTGCAGGCCGTCGCGCAGCGTTTCGTCGTCCAGCTCGACCTTGCCGCGGGCCGGACGGATATCCCCGTCGCCGACGCGGTTCCAGTCGTAGATCAGCTCGGATTCAGTGGGGTGCATTGAGAGTCTCCCTTGTCCTTCCCGAGTTTAGCCCGTCTCCTATTCCACCGCACTCCCCCACCCAAAACCCTCATCACCCCGGTCCTCTTCTCCCCGCATGGCGTTGGTCTTCTTGACCGACTGCTGCGTTGTTGCTATAGTTCGAAGATCTATAGGAGAAAGGATCATGCCCAAGTCCGTCTCCCGCCTCTTGCGCCTCGCCGTCCTCCTCGTTCTGTGCTTCGCGGCAGCCCGCCCCGTCTACGCCGACTGCATCGGCACTTTCGCCACCTGCGCTCCCGGCTCCCCCGGGTGTGTCGAAGAGTGCAATTGCTCCGGCTCCCTCCATTGCTGCGAGAATCTGTGCGTAACTTGCTGCACTCCCACCTAAGACGTCGCCACGTCACCGCGGCCCGACCGGCTGCCACCTGGCACCGCCGCGGCGCCAGGTTCGACAACCGCCACCTGAAGCGACTTCCTGGGATGCCACCTCCTCCCGGCTTACCCGCCGGGAGGGCTTGGCCAGGGGAGGTCCGGGGTGATGAGGGCTTCTACCCCGCCGCTACAGCCCGCCCCGCCGCCCGCGCCAGCAGATCGCCCACCTGCGAGGTGGTCAGCGTGCCGCCGAGGTCCGGGGTGGATTGGCCCTCGCGCATGGAGCGGGCCACGGCGTCCTCGATGGTCTTCGCGGCTTCGGCGTGGCCGAGGTAGTCGAGCATCAGCGACGCCGACAGGATGGCCCCGACGGGGTTGGCCTTGCCGGTGCCAGCGTACTTGGGGGCGGAGCCGTGGACGGGCTCGAACATCGAGGTCTGGCCGGGGTGGATGTTGGCCGAGCCGGCGACTCCGAGGCCGCCCTGGAGCGCCGCTCCGAGGTCGGTGATGATGTCGCCAAACATGTTGTTGGTGACGATCACGTCCAGGCTTTCGGGGTGCTTGACCATCTGCATGGTCAGCGCGTCCACGAACATGTGGCGGGAGTGGATCTGGGAAAACTCCACCGCGATCTCGGCGAACGCCCGCTGCCAAAGGTCGTGGCCATAGCGCATGACGTTCGACTTGTCGGCCATCAGCACCTCGAGGCGGCCGTGGCTCACTGCGTACTCGAAGGCGGCGCGGATGATCCGCTCGACGCCTTTGCGGGTGTGGATCTCGTCCTGGATGGCGATCTCGTCCGGCGTGCCCTTCTTGAAGTTGCCGCCGACGTTGACGTAGGCGCCTTCCGTATTTTCGCGGAAGATCACCATGTCGACGTCCTTCTCCGTCCTGTCCTTGAGCGGGCAGAGGCGGGCGTCGTACAGCTTCACGGGGCGCAGATTGATATAGAGGTCGAGGCCGAAGCGGATTCCCAGCAGGATGTCCGCCGCGTGCTTCATATCCGGCACCCGCGGATCGCCGTAGGCGCCGATGAAGACGGCCGAGTAGTTCTCCCGGAAATCGTCCAGCGCGCCCTTGGGCAGGGTCTCGCCGGTGGCCAGATAGCGGTCGGCGTCCCAGTCAAAGTGAACCAGCTCCAGGGGGAGATCCCAGGTCTCGGCGGCGGCTTCGAGCACCTTGACGGCCTCGGCGGTCACGTCCTTGCCCGTGCCGTCGCCGGGCAGTACCGCGATGCGTTGCGGGCGGCGTTGAGAAGGGGGAATCGAGCTCATGCGGCGGATGCTAGCACGACGCCCGGCGGCGTTCGGCGGCGGCGACGCGGCCGCCCGTCGAGTCCGACGACGGCCAGCGGAAGGACACTACGCGTCCCGCCGCCGGCTGGGCCAGGACCGGCGTCGGCGCCACCGGCACCCGCAGCACGAGCCCGAGCTCGAAGACGAATGGAATCTCGGGGCAGAGCCACGCCGAGTGCAGGGCGGGAAGGGGAGTTCCGGCCGGCAGGTCGAGCCAGCGGGGCAGCAGGTCGGCGCCCTCCACCTCGGCCTTGAGCGGCCAGACGGGCACCGGCGGGTGCTCGGTGGCGATTTTGTGCAGCACACCGGAGACCAGCGCGTAGCCCCGGGGCCGATCCTGGAAGTAGCGCACCGCCTGATCCCAGGAGCCTAGCCGCGGCCCCTCGCCAAGCATCGGCGCCGCCTCGCAGGCCCGGACCTCGAGCCGCCCCTTGCGCTCCACCCGCCAGATCCAGGGTCCGCCGCCGTTGAGGTCCTTGGACGGCCGGGGGAAGCTCAACCGAGCCCACGAGGCCGGCTGATGCGTCACCAGCCGCGTCCCGGGAACCACCCAGCCGGGCATCAGCATGCGCCGGAACAGCACCGAGGGAATGCCCTCGTCGTCCAGCACGTAGAGGCGGAGATTGAGCTGCGGATAGCCGAGCCGCAACCGCGGCAGAGCCGTGAAGTGGAGCGAATCCTGATGGAAGAGGAGGGCTGAGGCGAAGACCCAGTCCCGCCCCTGCCAGGAGTGGATCTGATACCGCAACGGCGGCGGCGGCGCCGGCAGCGCCTCCGCCGGCAGCGCCCAGTTCAAATACAAGCAGTCGCGCACCGTCGTCCGCAGCATCGGCCACCCCCAGGGTGACGATAGCGCGGGCGGCGACGGTGGGCAAGGGCGCGCCGGCATGGAGATCTCTCCGACGCTCCGCTCGCCTTCGCCCGGGCATGAATGCCAGGGCTATTTAACGACGCCGGATGAATCCGGCTTGAAGCCCCCTTCAGGGGGCGCCGTTTATAGCCCCGGCATTTATGCCCGGGCGGGTCGGCCGTCGCGACCGAACTTTCCAACTACGCTTTCAGTGCCACTGAAACTCCGGCGACGCAGCCTTCCAGACTCGGGACAGGCCCCGCCTCCAGATATACTTCGCTATCGCCAAGTCACCTCGACGCCAAGATCCCTCTATGCGCCTCCCTTCCCCTCCACGGCTGCCGTGTCTCCTCGGCTGCGCCCTCCTGCTCGCCCTGGCGGCGGTCGCTGCGGCTGCGGCGGTCCCCAACTCGGACGAGCGCGGGTTTCCCCTCATTCAAGCCTACGATCCGGGTCTTCCCGACGCCGACACCCAGAACTTCGCCATCGCCAGGGATCCGCGAGGCTTCGTGTACGTCGGCAACGGCGGCGGCATGCTGGTCTACGACGGCGCCTGGTGGCGGCTGATTCCGATCGGCAAGGCGAAGTCGGTTTTCTCTCTCGCCAGCGATGCGCGGGGGCGGATCGGCGTCGGCGGTGTCGACGAGCTCGGGCTTCTGGCATCGGACGGCGCCGGCACGCTCCGTTACATCTCGCTGGCGGGACAACTCCCTCCGGAACAAAGGGCCTTTGGACAGGTTCTGCGGACAGCGGCCACGGAGAAAGGATTCGCCTTCATCACCACGCGATGGCTCTTCCTTTGGGACGGCGCCCGAATCACCACCGCGGCCACGTTTCCCGGCGACCGGCCCTATGCGACGATCTTCCCCGTCGACGACTCCATCTTCGCTTGGACCCGCGCGGGGATTTCGCGGCTGGCGGGCACGAAGCTCGAGCCGGTACCCGGCGGCGAGGTGTTTCACGACCGCCGGGTCGACCTGATCCTGGGCGCCGGCGGCGGGTTGCTCGTCTCCGTGCGCGGCGAGGGGCTCTTTCTCTTGAAGGACGGACAGGCGCGGCCATTCGCCGCCGCGGCCTCACGGTGGACGGCCGAAAAGAAACTACTCGAAGGCGTCCGGCTGGCCGACGGTCGCTGGGCCCTGGGCTCGATCCTCGGCGGCGTTCTCCTGCTGCGGCCAAGCGGCGAAGTGGACCAGGTGATCGACACCTCGGTCGGCCTGGCGGACAATTTCGTGAACGGCGCCATGGTCGATCGCGAAGGCTCGCTGTGGCTGGCCTTGAACAACGGCCTCGCACGGATCGAAGTCGCCTCACCGCTGTCGGTCATCGACCGCCGGGCCGGGCTGCAGGGGAGCGTCTACACGGTGACCCGGCACCTGGGAAAACTCTGGGCCGCCACTGCCGCCGGCCTCTTCACCACCGCCAGTCCCGGCGGCGCCGAGCGCGAAGCGGGCGATCCCAAGGTGCCGGATTGGGGCCTTCCGGTCCGCATGCAGGCCGTGCCCGGGCCGCCGCCTTCGGTGTGGAGCCTTCTTTCCGTGGACCAGGATCTCCTGGTGGGAACGGCTTTTGGCCCCTACTGGGTGCGCGGTGACTCGGCCCGGGCGCTGGCCGGCGTGGGACAGCGGACCGTCTACGTCCTGACCCGCTCGCGGCGGGACCCGGAGCGCGTCTGGCTGGGCACTTCGGACGGGCTCGGCGCGATACGGCGCGAACCGGGGGGATGGCGATTCGAAGGCATGGTCGCCGGCATGACCCAGGAGATTCGCTCGATCGAGGAAGGCGTGAACGGAATCCTCTGGTGCGCGACGGATCTCGACGGCCTGTGGCGAGTCGAGCTCGACGCGGGCGCCGTGGGGAGGCCGCAGTTGCGCCGGATTCCTGGGGGAGACAGCGTTCATCTGAACCGGATCGGCGGCCGCATCCTGGCCGCGACCGGCGAGAAGGTACTGCGGCTGGACGAGGCGGAAGGCCGGCTCGTGGATGACCCCAGCCTCGCGGGGCTGCGCGGCAAAGTCAACATGGTCGCCGAGGATGCCGCGGGCAATGTCTGGATGGACTCTCACCCGCCGGCTGTCGCGCTACGCCAAGGATCGGGCTGGACCGACAAGGCTCGCTCGCTCGTCGAGGTGCCGGGGCACGCAGTGCTGACGATCGTCACCGAGTTGGACGGCGTCATCTGGCTGTGCGGCGACGACGGGCTGTACCGCTACGCCGGTACTTCTCACAGTCAAGCGCCGGCCCTGCCGGCTCCGCCCCTCGCGCAGGTGACGTCCAGCGGTGACAGGCTGCTCTTCGGCGGCGCGCCCGGCGTCGCCCCCAAAGCTGTCGATCTGCCGCCGTATCTGCGGCGCCTGCGGATCGAGTTCGCTCCCCTCTCGTTCCGTGCCGGCCTGCGCTTCCAAACCCGCCTCGAGCCGATCGACGCCGGTTGGAGCGGCCCGACGGCGGAGCCGTTCGCCGAGCTGACGCGTCTGCCGCCGGGCTCGTACACCTTCCACGTGCGCACCTGCGGCCCGAACGGCGAGATCGGACCGGCGACCTCGTGGTCGTTCCGCGTCCTCGCCCCCTGGTATCAGACGCCATGGGCGATCGCCGGCTGGATCGCGCTCGCCATCGCAGCGCTGACCGGCTACGCCCGCCTGCGCAGCCGTGCCTTGCGCCAGCGGGCGACGCGCTTGGAGGCGCGGGTCGCCGAGCAGACGGTCGAGCTGCGAAATACGGTTGAGGAGTTGCAGCACGCTCACGCTGGGCTGGCGTCGGCGAACGCCCGGCTGGAGGAGCTCTCTCTACGCGACGAGCTTACCGGCCTCGCCAACCGCCGGCACCTGCGGCAAGTGCTGGAGGCGGAGTGGGACCGCGCCCACCGGCTCGGGACGCCGCTCGCCTTCATCCTGCTCGATCTCGACTTCTTCAAGCTGCTGAACGATACCCGCGGCCATCGCGAGGGAGACCGTTGCCTGCAGGCTGTGGCGCTTCACCTCGCCGAGTCGCTGCAGCGCCCGGGCGACCTCGCGGCGCGCTACGGCGGCGAGGAGCTCGCCGTGCTCCTCCCCTATACCGATCTGACGGGCGCCCTGCAAGTGGCCGAGCAGCTTCGCGACGGCATCGAGCGGCTGGCGATCCCCCACGAGGCCGTTCCCCTGGGCCACGTCACCGCCAGCTTTGGAGTCGCCGCCGTGATCCCGGCTCCCGGCCAGGAACCGGAGATCCTCGTCGAGGCCGCGGACCTCGCCCTCTATCGCTCCAAGACGGCGGGGAGGAATCGGGTCCGGGCCGCGGGTGCGGAGGAGACGGGCGAGCACACCATCGGCTGGGCGGCGGCGACTCGTTGAAGCGCCCTCAAGGCCCCTCCGGCGTCACGTACGCCGCCGTGATGCCGCCGTCCACGAGGAAGGTGGCGCCGGTGGTGAAGGAGGATTCGTCGGAGGCGAGGAAGAGGGCGGCCTTGGCGATCTCGTGGGCCTCGCCGAAGCGGCCCATGGGGATGTGGACGAGCCGGCGTTGGCGCTTCTCTTCGGTGTCCAAGTACTTCATCAGCAGCTCGGTACGCAACGGGCCCGGGCAGAGGGCGTTGACGCGGATGTTCTCGCGGGCGTGAATCGTAGCCAGCTCGCGGGTCATCGCCAGGACGCCCCCCTTGCTGGCGGTGTAGGCGAGCTGCGGCGTGGCCGCTCCCAGGACCGCCACGAAAGAAGCGGTATTGATGATCGAGCCGCCACCCGCGCGACGCAAGGCCGGGATGCCGTACTTGCAGCCCAGGAAAACTCCCTTCAGGTTGACGTTCATCGTCAGGTCCCAAACCGCTTCCTCAGTCGCCACCGCGTCGTCGTCCTTGGGGTGAGAGATGCCGGCGTTGTTGAACAACACGTCGAGGCGGCCGAAGCCGGTCTCGGCAGCGTGGATCATCCCCTCGGCGTCCGCCGCCTTCGAGACGTCGGCGTGAAAAAAGAGGGCTTCTCTCCCGACCGCTCGCAGCTCCTGGACGACCGCCTGCCCC
>DATIOS010000004.1:0-3534 GCA_035472915.1 Thermoanaerobaculia bacterium | reverse complement strand
GCGCAACACCGGCGTGGCCGCGGCCGCCGGGCGCTGGGTGGCCTTTCTTGGGGACGACACCGTCCCCTCCCCCGGATGGCTGGCCGCTCACCGGGAGGCCCACCGCCGCCGCGGCGACGACGGTCACCTGGCGGTGATCGGTTACACCGGCTGGCACCGGCGGATGCGGCTCAACCCTTTCCTGCGCTACGCCAACGAATACGGCCTCCAGTTCGGCTATGCCCTGATCGGGGACAAAAAAGAAGACGTACCGTTCAATTTTCTGTACACCTCGAATCTCTCGATGCCCCGCGATCTGCTGCTGGCCGAGCCTTTCGACCTGCGATTTCCCTATGCGGCCTGGGAGGACATCGAGCTCGGCTACCGGCTGACGCGGCGTGGCATGCGTCTTGTCTACGAGCCTTCGGCAACGGTGGCCCATGACCATCCCACGGATATCGCTCGCTTTGCGGCCCGGCAGGAACGGGCCGGCTATTGTGCCGTGGTCTTCTACCGCCTGCATCCGGAGCTGGGAGCTTTTTTGGGATTGGGACCGGACGGGCCCCCGCCGCTGCCGCCGGAAGGAGCCCAGAAATGGCGGGAACACTTGGTCCGCGCTTTGCAAAATTGGCCTCTCAGGACGCCCAAACTATGGGAAGATGTCCTGAGGTATCACTACATCAAAGGTCTTCACCGCGCTTGGTCCCAATTGGGCGCGGAGCAGGAAAAGGAGAGCACCCATGAATACCCCCAGACCAGCCGGCAGACGGTTCCGGGCTGAGGCGATTCCTCTCGCGCTCGCGGCGCTGCTGGCCGTGAGCATCCCGGCCCAGGCCCGCGGCGGCCATTCGGGCGGCGGCCACTCCGGTGGCGGCCACTCGAGTGCCAACCATTCCGGCGGCAGCCGCTCCTCGGGCCACGCGAGCGGATCGCACGGCTCCCACGGCTCCCACGGTTCGACGGGCAGCCCGCGCACCGCTCACCCCGTCAACCAGACGCCGGGCGCTGGACGCCAGCGATTCGGCAATGACCGCCACAGCGGCCACTTCGATGGCCACCACCGCTTCGGCGGCGGCCGGATCTTCGTCGGCGGCCGCTTCATCGACCCCTTCTTCTTCGACTTCTACTACCCGTTCGGCTGGGGCGGCTATTGGGGCGGCTACTGGCCCGATTACGACCCGTACTACAACGCCCGGCCTCACTCGTACTATGACCGCGACGAGATGGGCGCCCTGGATCTCGACGTCAGCCCCGGACGGACGCACGTCTTCGTCGACGGGGAGGACCTGGGCGAGGTCGACAACTTCGACGGCTGGCCGGACTATCTGTGGCTGCCCAAGGGCACTTACGACGTCGCCTTCTACCTCGACGGCTACAAGACCATCGCCCGGCAGATCAGCATCTATCCCGGCAACGTCATCGACATCGACGACCGTATGGAGTCGGGTCCGTCGACGCGGCCGGAGGATCTCGCCACCAAGACCCACGAGCATCGCGACCAGCGCCTGAGCGAAGAGCGGGAGCGCAGCCGCCGGTACGAGGATCAGGGTGACGACGAAAGTTGGCGTGACCGGGTTCGCCGCGACCGCGGTCCCCGGCGCGACGACTATCGCGGCCGGCCGCCGGCCGGCGACGATTCAGCCCGCGGCCGTCTGGTTCTCGAAGTGCAGCCCGAGGACGCCTCGGTCTACGTCGATGGCCGCTTTGTCGGCACCGGTTCGGACATCGCCATGATGCGCTCCGGCCTCCCCCTGGCCACCGGCGATCACAAACTCTCCATCGTCCGTCCCGGACGCCGCGCCGAGGAAAAGACCTTCACCATCAAGGCCGGTGAGGACGTCCGGCTCGACGTGAAGCTCGGCGAGGGCTGATGCCAATACGATTCCCCCTCCTCTCCCTTGGGAGAGGAGGGCCGGATGGTGACGGCCCACAAAATCTGAATGGGTAGGTAAGAAGTAAAAGGTAAGAGACCGGATCGGCGGCGTCCAGGGGAACTGCAAGAAGAACTACCGCGCCGCCAACCCGCCCCGCCTCGAGTTGTCTTCAAGACACGTGCCACCTTAGAATCCAGCTCTCCACGAGAGGGAGCGTCGCGACCGGCGTGCCGCTTTGGCCGTCTGCCGGGGCGGATCCGCGCCGAAACGTTTCGCGCCGGAGCGACACCTAGACGAAAGCGCTGCCAAGAATCGCCATGATCCGAGGAGGCTCCGGAATGAAGTACCGCGGACTCGCCCTGTTCCGTCCCGGTTTGGCCCTGCTGTTCGCGATGATCGCGAACGGCGCGGTGACCGTGCCGGCGGCCGCAGCTGATTTTCCGCCGATCACGGACGAAGAGCGGAGCCTCACCGCGGTGCCGGGAGAGCCCAACGCTCCGTCGGTCGTGCTGTTCAAGAAGGGCGATTTCGAGATGGCAGGCTATGGGACCCAGCTCGGGAACCAGTCCTCCGCCCTGTATGTGCAGGTGCGCATCAAGATCCTCACCGAGGAGGGAAAGAGCAACGGCGAGATCACCATCGCCCATAGCGAGATTGCCCGCCTCCATGGCTTCCGCGGACGAACGGTGCTTCCCGGCGGCCAGGTGATCCCCGTCGCCGCGGACGCCAAGTTCGTGAGCAAGACCTCGCGCTCGCTGCGGACTTTCGTCACCGCCGTGGCCTTTCCCTCGGTGCAGGTAGGGGCCATCCTGGACTATCAGTACGAGCTGCGCTTCGACTCCATCTACTACCTCGATCCCTGGTATTTCTCCGAGGACGTTCCCGTCCGCTACTCGGAAATCCAGTTCAAGGCGCCCATCGGTCTCCAGGTCCAGGCCTGGAGCCGCGCCCCTCAGAGGGTGAAGATTCAGACCTCGAAGCCGACGACGAACTCCCTTGGATGGACGATCAAGGCCTGGGCGGAAAACATTCCGTCCGTGCCGGACGATCCTTACGGTCCCACCTACAAGGACCTCGCGGCCCAGATGATGTTGCTGCCCAGCCTGTGGATCTTGCCCAGCACGAAACTGACGCTGCTGGAAAGCTGGCCCAAGGTGAGCGAGATGATTGTCGAGAGGTATGACGAGGTCCGCCGCCGGGACTCCGGGGTGGCCAAAAAGGCACAGGAGGTGGCGGGCACTGGCACTCCCCGCGAGAAAAGTGAGGCGATTTTTCGCTTCGTCCGCGACCACGTCGAGACCAAGAAGTTTTACGGCGTCGGGGTCGACTATGACGCCTCGCTGGCGAAGATCCTCGCCGCGGCCCGCGGTGACAGGGCGGAGAAGGCCCTGCTTCTCCAGACGATGCTCAAGGCGGTGAAGATCGACTCGAAGCTGGTCTGGGCCGGCGACCGCGCCCGTGGCGCCATCGATCCCCAGCTCCCCAATCCGGGCTGGTTCGACACCGTCTTCGTGATGGTGGAGCTCGACGGCAAGCGGGTCTTCCTCGACCCGTCGGATCGCGCCCTCGCCTTCGGTGCCCTGCGCTACGGCTACGAGGGCACGCCGGCCCTGATTCCCGACGCCAAGAAGCCGGAGGGGCTCGTGCTGCCCACGATTCCCTTCGAGCAGAACCTGCGGCG
>DATIOS010000003.1:0-17028 GCA_035472915.1 Thermoanaerobaculia bacterium | reverse complement strand
CGCACGCGCAAGCTCGACGCGGCGGGGGCCGTGAGCTACGGCAACCTCTACGGCACGCTGCTGGACTACGTGGTCTTCGCGGTGCTGATCTTCTACGTGCTGACCATCGCCGGCCTGTTCGTGCTGCGGCGCAAGCGGCCGGACGCGGAGCGCCCCTACCGCGCTTTCGGCTATCCCGTGATCCCGGCGCTCTACATCGTCGCGGCGTCGGCGATCGCGCTCGTGCTGCTGATCTACAAGCCGGCGACCAGCCTGCCGGGGCTGGTGATCGTGCTCACCGGTATTCCCGTGTACTTCGCCTGGCGCAAACCGGGCTCTCCCGCCCCGGGGGAGACGAGGACATAACTCTCGCTTTGGAGGTCTAGACAGTCCATGGCCAACCCTCTTTTTGCCAGAAAACCCCTCGAGATGCTACTCGAGGAGATGAAGGGAGAGAACCGGCTGCGCCGGGTGCTCGGCCCTGTCCAGCTCTCCGCCCTCGGGGTGGGCGCCATCATCGGCGCCGGCATCTTCGTGGCGACCGGCGCCGCGGCTCACAACGTGGCCGGCCCGGCGCTGATGCTCTCCTACGTCGTCGCCGGCATCACCTGCATCTTCGCCGCGCTTTGCTACGCCGAGTTCGCCGCCATGGTGCCGGTCGCCGGCTCGGCCTACACCTACGCCTATGCCACCCTGGGCGAGCTGTTCGCCTGGATCATCGGCTGGGACCTGGTGCTGGAGTACGCGGTGGGCAGCGCCACCGTTGCCACGGGATGGTCAGGATATTTCCAGAACGTCATGGCCAAATTGGGCTATCAGCTGCCCGTGATTCTCCGCGAATCTCCCTGGCGCTACGACGGCACGACCGGCGGCTTCGTCCCGACCGGCTCGTGGTTCAACCTGCCGGCGGTCGTTATCGTCGTCATCATCACGGCGGTGCTGGTCAAGGGCATCTCGGAGAGCGCCACCTTCAACGGCATCATGGTCGCCATCAAGCTGGCGGCCGTGCTGTTCGTGATCGGCGTCGGCCTGTTCTACATCAACACCACCAACTGGCACCCCTTCGCGCCCTACGGCTGGTCGGGGCTCAACATCTTCGGCAACCACATCGCCGGACAGCAGGATCCGAGCGGCAACCCCTTGGGAATGCTCGCCGGAGCGGCCATCATCTTCTTTGCCTACATCGGCTTCGATTCGGTCTCGACGCACACCGAAGAGGCCAAGAACCCGCAGCGGGACGTGCCGATCGGCATCATCACCTCGCTCCTGGTCTGCACAGTGCTCTATATCGCGGTGGTGGCCGTGATCACCGGCATGGTCAAGTATGACCAGCTCGACGTCAACGCGCCGGTCTCCCTCGCCTTCAAGCAGCAGGGTCTGGGCTGGGCCGAAGGGATCATCGCGGCCGCGGGCGTCGCCGGTATCACCTCAGTGCTCCTGGTGATGATGCTTTCCGGGCCTCGCGTCTTCCTCGCCATGGCGCGCGACGGCCTGGTGCCCAAGAGCTTCTTCGGCGACGTCCACCCGAAGTTCCGGACGCCCTGGCGGTCGACGATCCTGATCGGCTGCTTCGTCATCACGCTCGCCGGTTTCCTGCCGATCGACGCCCTCCTCCATCTGACGAACATCGGCACCCTTTTCGCCTTCGTCGTGGTGTGCGCCGCGGTGCTCATCATGCGGCGGAAATACCCCAACGCCGAGCGCCCCTTCCGCTGTCCCTGGGTGCCACTGGTGCCGGTCCTCGGCATCCTCTCCTGCACGATGCTGATGTTCTCGCTGCCGACGGCAAACTGGTGGCGGCTCCTGGGGTGGCTCCTCCTCGGCCTCCTCATCTACTTCTTCTACGGCCGCAACCACAGCGTCATGAAGCACCACCTCGAGCACCAGATCGCCAAGCACGGGCTCTCCCCGGCCGGCATGATCGCGACCCACCCCGAGGACGAATAGACCTCGAGTCCAAGCCTCCCCGGCCGGCTCTCCACCGGCCGGGAGGCGCACAATCCCTTCGGACAAAAAAAGACCCCGCGTCGTCAGCGGGGCTTTGAGGAGGGAGGTTTGGAGAGGAGATTGTCTTTGGGTTTTGTTCCGTCTCCACCCTGGTATACGGATGGACCCGGGGAAATGTTTGGCCTTGCCTGATCTCCCCGGGCACCTGTATCGTTGAACCTCGACATGCGCCGCCATCTGCTGCTTCTCGCGCTCGCGCTGGGGCTCGCCGCTCCCGCCGCCGGCATGCGGAGCGCGTCCACTCTCGTTCAATTGGAAGCGCCTCGGGCCGGAGCAACGCTGCGGGCCGGCGACACGGCCGAGCTGGCGTGGGAGCCCCGGGAGCCCTTCGCGCGCCTCGACGCTCTCGGCCAGGCCGAAGAGTGGGAGGCGTTCCTCAGCTTCGACGGCGGCGCCAGCTATCCCGTGCGCATCACGCCGCACCTCGACGTGCGGCTCCGGCGGGTGCGCTGGCAGGTGCCGGCCATCCCCACCGACGACGCGCGGTTGCTGCTCCGCTTCGGCGACGAGAGGAACGAGACCACCGTCGAGCTGCCTCTGCGCTTCGCCATCGCCGAGGCCCCCTGGGCGGCCCCCCTCTTTGGCGGCGTGGCCCGGCATGCGGCTCTACCGGGTGAGCCAGCCTTGCCCGGCCAGCCCGGCGTCGTCGCCTGGGTGGAGGGCTCGCGTCAGGGCAGAGACCTCCGGGCCGTGGTGGCGGCCCCGCCGCCGTCCCTGGAGAGCACGGTCCGTACGCCAGCGACCCACTCCGAGACAGCCCTCCTCGGCACTTCGCCCCGGCCCCCGAGTCCGCGAGGCCCCGTGACGAGCTACGACCTGGCGCCTTCGTTTCACCGGCGCTCCCTTGGCGCGGCTGGGACCCCGTCCAACTTTCCGCCTCTCGACATCCTTCTTCTCACGCAGCGGCAGAACGAATAAACCGCGAGCGGCTTTCCGTCGTCTTGCAAGTGGAGCGACCCCGCCCTCGACGGGCCGGGTGCTCGTCGATCTTCGTTCTTCGTCGTTCAGAGGAGATTTTCGCATGCGCTTTTCGAAGCTCGTCCGCTACTTTACCGGTCCTGCTGCCTTCGCCCTTGCCCTTCCCGCGTTCGCCCAGGCGAACCCTCCCGCCACCCCCACCATCACCCAGACCATCGAGGTCACGGCCACCCGCACGCCGGAGGACGTGGAGACAGTCCCCGCTTCGGTCACCGTGATCTCCGGCGAGGATCTCGCCGCCCGCGGCGCCCGTGATCTGCCTTCGGCCCTCGCTCTCGCGGCCGGCGTCGCCGTCGCCCCCGGCGGCGAGAACGGGCCAGCCAGCTCGGTGCCAGAGATCTGGGGCCTGCGCGAGTTCGACGCCTTCCTCCTGGTGGTGGACGGCGTGCCCTGGGGGGGCGCCTTCAACCCCGCCATCCCCAGCCTCGACCTCACCAACGTCGAGCGCATCGAGATCCTGCGCGGCGCGGCGCCGGTGATGTACGGGGCCACTTCGTTCGTGGGCGTCATCCAGGTGATCCACCGGGCGGCCGGCGCCGAGGGGCGCACGGCAAGCGTCTGGGGCGGCAGCTACAGCAGCGGCGGGGCGGCCGTCTCCACCCCGCTGCCGCAGATTGGCGGCTTTCGCCAGTCGCTGACCGTCGACGGTGAGCGCCAAGGCTTCAAGGACGACCGCACCAAATTCAGCCGCGGGCACGTCCTCTACCGTTCCTCGCTCGACGCGGCCGGCGGCAGCTTCCGCTTCGATGTCGATGGCTCGATCGTCGACCAGAAGCCGGCGAGCCCCGTGCCCATCGAAGACCCCGACGTCGCCTTCCTGACCCGGCTCGACACCAACCAGAACCCTAGCGACGCGAAGATCGACGAGAACCGCCTGCACTTCGTCACCGGCTACGACCGCAAGCTGGCCGGCGGCTCGTGGTCGACGACTCTCGCCGTGACCCACACGACGAAGAAGTCCATCCGCGGCTTCCTCACCGACGTCTCGGAGGACGATCCCAACGCCGAGGGCTTCCACCAGGACCTCACGGCCGACGACGTCTACTTCGACAGCCATATCGCCTGGAGCCTGGGCCCGGGCTTCCACCTCGTCGCCGGCATCGACCATCTCTACGGCGAGTCCAAGGCCGACTCCGAGACCTTCGACTACCTGGCGCCGCTCTCCGGCCACGGCGCCCCGTCGAGCAAGGACCAGCCCCTCGACCACGGCTTCAACATCGACGACAAGCGCAACTTTTCGGGCGTCTACCTACAAGGGGAGTGGGACGCCACCAACCGGCTGCACTTCCTGGCCGGCGCGCGGCTCAACCGCACCGACGAGAAGCGGACGGCCGGCGACCGCGAGCTCTCCTTCCCCGATCCGGGCGACGAGGGCACCGACCAGCGGACCAACACCAAGCTGAGCGGTGTCGTGGGAGTCAACTGGCTGGCCTGGGGGGATGCCCAAAACGGCCTCTGGCTCTTCGGCGACTACCGCAACACCTTCAAGCCGGCGGCCCTCGACTTCGGCCCGGAGGCCGAGCCCGACATCCTCAACCCGGAGACGGCCCGCAGCTACGAAGTGGGTCTCAAGAACCGCGTCGACGGCGGCCGCTTCGAGTGGGAGCTCACGGCCTTCCAGATGGACTTCGAGAACCTCGTCGTGCCGAAAGCGAACGAGGACGGACTGCCGGAGCTCGTCAACGCCGGCTCGGAGCGCTTCAAGGGGGTCGAGCTGGACACTCGGGGGAAGATCGGGGCCGACCTCTGGTGGCGGGCGACCTACGCCTGGCACGATGCCAAGTTTCGCAAGCTGACCGAAGAGCTGGACGGCGAGGACACGGTGCTGGACGGCAACCGCCTGCAGCTCTCCGCCAGGGACCTGGCCTCGGCCGGGCTGGTCTACTCTCCCGCCCACGGGCTTTTTGGCTCGGTGACGGTCAACTACACGGGCTCCCGGGTGCTCGACGAGCAGAACGAGATTCTCGCCCCGAGCTACACCACCTGGGCGGCGGGAATCGGCTACCGCACCAGCCATTGTGAGCTGCGGCTGGACGGCCTGAACCTCAACGACACCCGGCCGCCCGTCTCCCTGAGCGAGTTGGGAGACGGCCAGTACTACATCCTGCCGGCGCGCAGCGTCCGGCTGACGCTCGCCACGAGGTTCTGAGGAGGGCGAAAAGGGACTCAAGGGGCAGCAGGGACGCCCTGTTGCCCCCATAGGCGCCAACCTGACTGTCGGAGAGTTTCCCCCGCCCAAGACCCTCACCCCTGCCCCTCTCCCGACCACCCCATCCCCCACCCCGGGAGAGGGGTACCGGCCGGGGCTGTCTGGCTGTTCTCCCTCTTCTCCCGGTGAGGGGGGTTGGGAGGGGGCGGGAGAAGAGGGTCGGGGTGATGAGGGTCTTGGGCGGGGGGACGCTCAACAGCATCCAAGGCGGCGGGCACCGCCGGGCCACCCACGGCGTTGATCTTGTCCTTGAGGGCGGCGTACTTGCCGTCGAGGATCTCGAAGATGCCGGCGATCTGCTCCAGGCGCTGGTCGAGGTCGATCGTCCAGTGCTCGTTCTTCACCGGCTCGAGCTTCATGCCGTTGAGCCGGTAGGACAGCGCGTCGAAGCGCATCATGACAGGGCCGACGTGGATCTTGGCGGAGAGGATCTCGGCCCCCTCCTCCAGATAGCGGAAGAGGTCGTGGAGCACGGCGCCCGCCAGCGTCACCCGCGCCTCCCGGGTGGCGAGACGGACGCTGCCGGTCTCGGGCTCCACCATCACGTCCGACTCGTCGAGCAGGGCGCGCAGGAAGCGGCAGCCGAGCACCGACTGCCCCGGTTCCTTGGGCAGCACGACGTCGCTGCGCTCGTCCGTCTCCGGGGCCGCGTCGAGCCAGGGAGCTTTGAAGTCCCCCTCGACGCCGGCCTGGCGCAGCAGGGTGAGGACCGTTCCCAGCCAGGTCTTGGCCGTGCTGGCCACATAGAGGATCGAGCCGTCGATCGCGGCTTCGATGATCTTGGTGCGCGGCGCCTGGCGGGAGGCCAGCTCGCCCTCGGCCAGCTCGCGCAGCTTCTTGCGGGTCTTCGAGCCGACGAACGTCCTGCCCGTCGCCTCCATCTCGGTTTTCATGAGCTCTCGCAGGCGCTCCTTTACCGCCGTGGCGTCCGGCCGGATACGGTCGACGCGCACGCGAAAGGCATACCGTCCCTTCGCCACCTCGTAGGGCGCGTCGAGCTCGAAGGACACGAAGCCCATGCGCTCCCGCACCTCGGAGCCCGGCTCGATCTCCCAGAATCGGGCGCGCTCGAAATCCGGCCCTTCGGGGGGCACCACCACGTTGAATCGCGTCACGGCGACCGCTCCGCTCAAGAGTCCCATCGTCCCTTTGCCTCCTGCTGCTTGCCGGCGGCGCCGGCGGAAAGAGGAGGATCTTAGCGGATGGGAGGGGGCGGCGGGGGTGGAGCCTGAGGAGTGGCGGCGGGGGGAGGCGTCTTGGGGCTGGCCTCCTTCGCCGCGGGCGGCTTGGCGGCGCTCGGGTCCGGCTGCGCGGCTGGAGGAGCGGCTTCAGGGGCGGCAGCCGGCTCCGCGGCCGGCTCTTCCGCAGGGGCCTCCGCCGCCGGCTCCATCTCCTCGGCTTCAGGAGCCTCGGCGGCTTCGGGAGCTTCCTCCGTTTCCGGGGCTGGGGCGGCCTCGTCGTCGGCAGCGGGATCCGTCGCGTCGGCGGCATCGGCAGGGTCGGCCTGTGGGGCCGGCTCCGTCGCCGCGGGGGGCTCGAGCTCGTTGCCGCCAAGCTGGTAGACCTGAACGCTGCCCAGACTGGCGACCTCCTCAGCGGTAGCCCGTTGATCGGGCCTGCCCAGATTCACGGTGAAGACCTGGCCGATCTCCGAGTCGACGTAGAGGTTCTCGAGACTGACGTCGGCGTTGCTGGATTTGCTCGTCGCCGGCTTGGAAGCCACAGCTTTCCGCCGGGCATGCCGCTGCGTCTTCGGCGTATCGGAGGCCGCAAGACTCCAACTGGCCCCCAGAAGGAGAAAGCCTCCGAGAATTATGGCGGTGCCGAACCGACTCATTGCAAGTACTCCCAAGGTAACGGACCGGAGTCCCCTGAATCGAGCTCCTCTACTTATCATACGTGCCAGAGACCCAAAGTGTCCAAGGACCCGCTGCTCAAAGACTCCCACAATGGTAGTATCGTAAACATCAGCTTGCGAGACATCCGAACGAAGAGACGCTGGTACCAGGTCGCGGTGCTCGGGCCACTGCAGCGCCGGCTTTCGGCGGCTCTCTTGATGGCCACGATCTTACTCCTGGCCGTCCTCCTTTTTTCTTCTGCGCGCCGCCGGGAGGACGAGGCCTTGCGCGCGGTTTTCGAGGACCGGGCGCAGACGCTGGCCTCGGCGATCCGGGTGAGCTGCGAGGGCCACCTGGAGGTCCTCGACTCGCTGAACGCCCTGTTCACCAGCGTGCCGGCGGTCAGCCGGGAGGAGTTCAGCCGCTTCGTGACCGGTTCTCTGCACCGTCACCCGGGCATCCGAGGGCTGTCATGGGACCCGCGGGTCGACATGGCCGGCCGGGCGCGATTCGAGGCGGAATCGGGGGCTCAGATCACCGAGATCGATGCGCAGGGGCGGCGCGTGCCGGCGGCGCCGAAGGCCGAGTACGTGGTTGTGCAGCTCATCGAGCCTCCCTCGGATCGGAAGGCCCTGGGCCTCGACGTGTCGTCGGAGCCCGTGCGGCGCGACGCCCTGGTGCAGGCCCGCGACACGGGGCAGATGGCGGCCTCGGGACCGATTCAGCTCGTCAATGACCAGGTGGGGCAACTCTCCGTCCTCGTGTTCGCGCCGGTCTATGAGGTCGGGAGGGAGACTGCCACCCTCGAGCAGCGCCGCAGAGAGATCAGCGGCTACGCCACCGGAGCCTTTCGCCTCGGCAACCTGGTGGAGACCGCGATCAAGGACCTGCCGCGCGACGGCGTGACGGTCGCCCTGTTCGACAATCACGTCCCGGCGGCGCCCAGGTTGCTGTACGCCGATGCACGGGGGAACGCGACGGTGGGAGGCCTGGCCTGGAAGGAGCACTTCGTGTTCGGGGGACGCCCGTGGGAGGTGCGCGTGGTGGCGACGCGCGGCTTCCAGGAGGGCTACCGCTCGTCGCGCTCCTGGCTGATCCTCCTCGGAGGTTTCCTCTTCGCCGGCCTGCTCGGCGCCTTCGTCCTCGTGGTCACCGCACGGGCGGCCAGGGTGGAGGAGCTGGTCGTGCGCCGCACCGCCGAGCTCGAAAACGAGCTGAGAGAGCGGCAGCGGGCTGAAGGGGTCGTGCGGGTGAGCGAGGCGCGCAACCGCGCTCTCCTCGACAACATGCTCGGCGGCATCCTCACCTTCAACGAGCAGAGCCGGATCGAGTCGGTGAACCCGGCGGCCGAGCGGATCGTCGGCTATCGGGAGGACGAGCTGATCGGTCAGAACCTCGCCATCCTCATCGCCGACGCTCCGGCCTTCAATCCGGAGCCATACCTTCGGGAGACGCACCGGATGGCGATCGGCCGGGTCACCGAGGCCTGGGGGCGGCGCAAGAACGGCGAGATCTTCCCCACCGAGGTAGCGCTGTTCAAGTTCGAAGCTCCCGAAGGGCGGCGTTTCGCCTGCAACTTCCAGGACGTCTCCGAGCGGCGAGAGGTGGACCGCTTGAAATCGGAGTTCGTCTCCACGGTGAGCCACGAGCTCCGCACGCCGCTGACCTCGATCCGCGGCTCCCTGGGCCTCCTGGCCGGGGGCGTCCTGGGATCACTATCACCGCAGGTCCAGGACCTCGTCCGCCTGGCGGAGCGCAATGCGGTCCGGCTCACCGCACTGATCAACGACATCCTGGACTTCGAGCGCCTGGACCGGGGACAGGTCCAGATGCAGATCGCGGACGTAGACCTCCAGCCCCTGTTCGAGCAGTCGCTGGAGTCGGTGCGCCCGGTTGCGGACGAACAGCGGATCGCCCTCGTCTGCTCGCCGACCAGGCTCCGATTGCGGGTGGATGCGGTCCGCATCGTCCAGATCCTGGTCAACCTCCTCTCCAATGCCATCAAGTTCTCGCCCCCGGACCGCGAGGTCCGGGTCTGGGCCGAGGAGAAGGACCACGGCTGGGTGCGAGTCCTCGTGAAAGATCAGGGACAAGGCATCCCCGACGGCCATCAGCAGAGAATTTTCGAAAGATTCGCCCAGGTGGAGACCGCGGACAATCGCGACAAGGGAGGAACCGGGCTCGGCCTCGCGATCTGCAAATCCATCGTGGAGCACCACGGGGGACGCATCGGCGTCGACAGCGAGCCCGGGGTGGGGAGCACCTTCTGGTTCGAGCTGCCGGGGGCGGGCTAGGGGGGGCTAGGGGTGAGCGGGGCGCCGCCGCCGCATCTTCTTGAACCCATACGCTCCCACCAGCAACACCGCTCCCAGCAGGATGATCGCCGGTCCCGAGGGCAGGTCGTAGTAGAAGGAGAGGACCAATCCCCCCAGCGTGATGGCGACGCCGATCAGCACCGAGCCGGCGAGGACGGCCTTCAGATCGCGCCAAAGCATCAGACTGATGACCGAGGGAATGGTCAGCAGGGCCACCACCAGAATGATTCCCACGATCTGGATCAGGATCACCACCGACAGGGCGATCAGGGTCAGCAGGAGCGACATGAGAAAACGCACCCGCACTCCCCGCACCCGGGCGAAAACCTCGTCGAAGGCGACCGCCACGATGCCTTTGAAGAAGAGGAAGAGGAGGGCCAGGACCGAGATCGCCAGCACCAGGATGACCCGCAGGTCGTGGTGCGACACCAGAAGGATGTTGCCGAACAGGTAGGTCATCAGGTTCGGTGCATAGCCCGGAGTCTTGTAGACGAAGACCACGCCGACGGCCATTCCCACCGCCCAGAGAACTCCGATCAGCGCATCGTAGGAGCGGATCGTCTCGCGGTCCACCGCGCCCAGGGCCAGGGCGCAGGCCAGGGCGACGGGGATGGCGCCCAGCAGCGGGTCGATCCCAAGGTAAAAGCAGACCCCCATGCCCCCGAATGCGGCGTGGCTGATGCCGTCGCTGATGAACGCCAGGCGCTTGACCACCACGAAAGTGCCGATCACGCCGCACAGCACGCTCGCCAGAACACCGGCGATCAGGGCGTTGCGCAGGAAATCGTAGGAAAGGGCCTCGAAGAAGGTGGGCAAAAGGGCCGCTCCGGTCAGTGGCGGTGCTCGTGGGAATCGTGATGAGGGTGATCGTCCAGCACGCGGTGGGGCACGCCGTGGGTCACCAGCTCCACCGGACAGCCATAGACCTCCTCCATCACCTCCCGGGAGAGATCGGGGGCGCCATGGTAGAAGAGCCGGCGGTTGATGCAGGCGATGCGGCTCACCATGGGAGCGAAGGAGGTCACGTCATGCGTCACCACGACGATGGGGATCGTGCGGTTGAGGTCCGCCAGCAGCTCCCGCAGCGTCTCCCGCGACTCGGCGTCGATCGAGGCCGTGGGCTCGTCGAGGAAGAGGACGTCGGGGTCCGAGACCAGGGCGCGGGCGATGAGCGCCCTCTGAAGCTGGCCGCCGGAGACCTCGGCCACATGGGCGCGGGCCAGGGGCGCGAGATTGAGCCGCTCCATCGCGAGATCCGCGGCGGCGCGGTCGGCGCGGCTGTAGGGACGCAAGAGCGCCCGGTTCCCCAGCCGGCCCATCAGCACCATGTCCCCGAGGCGCAGGGGAAAATCCTTGTCGAAAGTGGAGAACTGGGGCACGTAGCCGAGGCGGCCACGAGGATCGGACCCCGAGGGGAGGTGGAAGGCCACCTCGCCGGACCACGGGCGAACCAGCCCCAGGATCACCTTGAGCAGGGTCGTCTTGCCGCCGCCGTTGGGGCCGATGACGGCAAGGAAATCGCGCCGCTCGACGTCCAGATTCACGTGATCGAGGATTACCTCCCGACCGTAGCCGAAGGTGACGCCTCGGACCTCGACGAGGTTTTCGGTCATACCCTGAACTCCGCAGAGGCCGCCCACCCAAAACCCTCATCACCCCAGCCCTCTTCTCCCGCCCCCTCCCACCCCCCACCCCGGGAGAAGAGGGAGACCTGCGAGGCGGCTCCAACCGGGTTCCCCTCTCCCGGGGTGGGGGGTCGGGAGGGGGCGGGAGAGGGGTCAGGGGTGAGGGTCTTTGGGCGGGGGATCTCCGAAGCAGAGTTAACCTCTCCTCGAAGCGCCACCCCCAGCTCCCGGGTCACCCGGCGCAGATTGTCCAGCCAGTCGCGCTCCTGGGGATCGGCGATCACGACGCTGCCACCCACGGCGTCGGCGATCACCAGGGCGCTCTTGCGGGGAAAGCCGCGCTGGACGAACACGACCTTGACTCCGTCCCGCCGCGCCTCGTCGATGAGCCGGATGAGACGGCGTGCGCTCGGCTCCTTCCCCTCACCTTCGATGGCCACCTGCTGGAGTCCGTACTCGTGGGCGAAGTATCCCCAGGTGGGGTGATAGACCATGAACCGGCTGCCGCGGAAAGGACCGAGCTCGGCGCGGATCTCGCGGTCGAGGGCAGCGACGTCGGCCTCGAAGCGGGCCAGGTTGGCCCGGTACTCGGCGGCATGGGCCGGGTCGATCCGCTCCAGAGCCGCGGCGATGTTTCGCCCCGCCACCGCCACGGTCTCCGGCGCCACCCAGACGTGGGGATCGCCTCCCGCGTGACCATGCCCGTCCTCGTCCGTCCCCTCACCTTCCCCCGCCAGGAGAGGCATGCCCACCGACATGTCCACCACCTGGAGGCCGGGCAGGGTCTTAAGGAAGGGGCGGAGCTGATTCTGCTCGAATTCGAACGCCGGGTGCCCCACCGCCACGTAAAGTCGCGCCCGCGACAGGGCCACGATCTGCCGCGGCGTCAGCGGGTAGTCGACGTGGGAGTAACCCGGCGGGATCATGACGTCCACCTGGACCCGGTCGCCGCCGATCCGCGCCACGAAATCGCCCTGCGGCGGCACGGAGACCGCCACCCGGATGCGCTCGGAGCCAGGACCAGGAATGGCGGGCCGGCAGGCGGCAAGGAGGAGGATCAGGAGAAGGACGACGGGCAGTGCTTGGGCGGATTGGATGACGGGGGCGCTGGCCCTCATCACCCCGGCCCTCTTCTCCCAGCCTCCCCCCCGGCCGCCGGGAGAAGAGGGAGTGGTTAGCATTGAAAAAGCGAGCAAGCTCCCTTCGTCCTGTCTTGCTGTTCTCCCCTCTCTCCCGACCGGCGGGGGGGAGGCTGGGAGAGAGGGGCCGGGGGAGTGAGGGTCCGCCCCGACGGGGCGCTCTTCGAGCCCGCGAATCCGGTCACCCCCTATAATGCCCCTCATGACCACGACCATACCACCGCAGCAACGCATCGAAGCCGACGTGAAGGCCGCCCTCAAAGCGGGGGAGAAAGAGAAGCTCTCCACCCTGCGCATGCTCCTCGGCGAGATCAAGAACGAGCGCATCAGGAGAGGGGGCGAGGTGGACGAGGCCGGCTTCGTCTCGCTGGTCCGCAAGTCGATCAAGCAGCGCGAGGAGGCCGCGACTCAGTACCACAACGGCCATCGCGAGGAGCTGGCGGCCAAGGAAGAGTCGGAGGCCAGAATCCTCGCGACCTACCTGCCGGCGCAGGTGGACGAGGGGCAGATCCGCGCCGCCATCGAGGAGATCGTGGCGTCCCGCGGACTCTCCGGGCCGGCGGCCATCGGGCCGATCATGAAGGAGCTGCTGGCCCGCTTCGGCTCCAGCGCCGACGGCGCCACCATCAATCGCATCGCCCGCGAGGTGCTGGCGAAACCCGCCGGCTGAAAGGTTGCAAGAGAGCTCCAAGCGGCGGGTCATCGTCGGGACCGCCGGCCACATCGACCACGGCAAGACCAGCCTCGTGCTGGCCTTGACGGGGATTGACTGTGACCGCTGGGCGGAGGAGAAGGCACGGGGAATCACCATCGACCTGGGATTCGCCCACCGCACCGAAGGAGACCTCCAGGTCGGCTTCATCGACGTCCCTGGCCACGAGCGCTTCCTGCACAACGCCCTGGCAGGTATGGGCGGCGTCCGGGTGATGCTGCTGGTGGTGGCCGCGGACGAGGGGGTGAAGCCGCAGACGCGGGAGCACCTCGCCGTCTGCTCGCTGCTGGGAATCCCCGCCGGCCTCGTGGCGCTGACCAAGAGCGACCTGGTCGCTTCCGACCTGATCGAGCTGGCACAGCTCGAGGTCGAGGAGCTGCTGGCCGCAACTCCCTTTGCCGGATCGAAAATCCTCCCCGTCTCCAGCGTCACCGGCGACGGCATTCCCGAACTAGAGAGCAGCCGGGCGGCGAAGCGCAGCTGAAACGGCTGGCCGGGCGCGTCTTCTCCCAGCAGCTCGACCGCTCCAAGCCGCTCTGGGAGATGTGGCTGGCGCAGGGGCTCGAGGACGACCGCTTCGCGATCCTCACCAAGACGCACCACGCGATGGTCGACGGGGTCTCCGGGGTCGACATCGGCACCGTCCTCTTCGACTTCGAGCGCGAACCGGAGACACCACCGGTCGAGGACGACTGGGTCCCGCAGCCCGAACCGGGGACTGCCGAGCTGGTCGCGCGCGGCATCTCCGACGCGGTCGCGGCACCGGTGGCGCTGGCCGAGCGGGCGGTCGACGCGGTACGCAACCCGGAGACGACCGCGCGCAAGGCGGTCGAGGCGCTGGAGGGGCTGAGCGAGATCGTCACCGCCTTCGCCGACCCGGCCCCCGACGTGCCGCTGAACCTGGAGATCGGACCGCACCGCCGCTACGTCTGGGCGCGCTCGGAGCTCGCCACCTTCAAGCGGATCAAGGACGCCCTCGGCGGAACCGTCAACGACGTCGTCCTCGCCGTCGTCACCGGCACCCTGCGCAACTGGCTGGATCGCCGCGGCATCCGCACCGAAGGGCTGGAGCTGCGGGCGCTCGTTCCGGTCTCGATCCGCAGCGAGGACGAGCGCGGCGACCTCGGCAACCGGATCGCCCTGATGCGCGGGCCGCTGCCGGTGTACGTCGAGGACCCGGTGCGGCGCCTGCGGGTGATCAGCGAGGAGATGGAGGGGCTGAAGCGCTCCAAGCAGGCGCTCGGCGCCGAAGTGATCTCCCGCTTCAACGACTTCGCGCCGCCGACCCTGCTCGCCCAGGCCTCGCGGATCAACTTCTCGACTCGGCTCTTCAACACGATCGTCACCAACGTGCCGGGGCCCCAGGTCCCCCTCTACGTGCTGGGCCGCGAAATGGAGGAGGTCTTCCCGGTGGCATTCCTGCCCCAGAACCACGCGCTCGCGGTGGCGATAATGAGCTACAACGGCAAGATCGGCTTCGGCCTGCTCGCCGATTACGACTCGATGGAGGACGTCGAACTCGTCTCCGAGGGGATCGCCGGCTCGCTGGCCGAGCTCGAGCAAGCCGCCGGCGCCGCCACCGCCGCGGCCTGATGGCTCTGCTGGTCGTCCTCTTCATCGTCGTCCCGATCGCGGAGCTCTACGTGATCATCCAGGTCGGGCAGCTGATCGGCCTTTGGCCGACCCTGGCCCTGCTGCTCGCCGACGCGCTGCTCGGCTCGATGCTGCTCAAACAGCAGGGGCGCAGCGCCTGGCGGCGCTTCAACGAGGCCCTCGCGCAGCGCCGCTTCCCCGGCAAGGAGGTCGCCGACGGCGTCCTGATCGTGATCGTGATCGGCGGCACCCTGCTGCTCACGCCGGGGTTCATCTCCGACGTCTTTGGACTGCTGCTGCTGATCCCGCCGACCCGGGCGGTTGCCCGGCGGGTGCTGCACCGCTTCACGGTCGGACGATTCACCATCGTGGGATTTCCGAGCGGAGGCGGCACGGGGCCGGAGCCACCGCGCGGAACCCGGAGCTACGACTACGACGCGACCGCCGAAGAGGTGCCGCCAGACGAGGGCGGGCGGGGGCTGCCCCCGAGCTGAGCCGTCTCGTCCTCGGCCGCTTTGAGGTCCGCGACGATGCGCACTGCGGCGGAGACCAGCGGGGCCGCGAGCACCAAACCGACGGTGCCGAAGAGACAGCCGCCGGCGATCGTCACGATCAGGACCGCGAGCGGGTGGAGGCCGAGGGCGGCACCGTAGGCGATCGGCTGGACCAGCTGCTGCAGGACGCCGTTGGCGAGGAGCACGATCACCGCGAGCGCCAGCGCGGTCTCGGGGCCCTGGTCGCCAAGCGCGATCAGGACCGCGAAGGCCCCGGCCGTCCAGGCGCCGATATAGGGGATGTAGCCGCCGAGGAAGGTGACGACCGCGATCGTGCCGACCAGGGGAACTCCGAGCAGCATCGCCCCCGCCCCGACGATCAGGGCACTCCAGGCGGCGACGACCGTGACCCCGACGAAGTAGCCGCGCAGGCTGCCAGCCACCCGGCCGAGGATCGAGTGCGCGAGGGGGACGGGGACCCCCATGTGGCGCTCGACGAACCCGCCGATCGTCGGCGCGTCCTTGAGTAGGAAGAAGAGGCTGAGGGCGGTGAACGAGAGGAAGACGGCCAGCGAGGCCAGCTTGTCGGCCCCGCCGACCAGACCGTGGGTGAGGGCTTCGAACCCGGCGCTGACCCCGGCGCTCGCGTCGGCGTTCGCCTGTGCAGCCGTGGAGGTCTTGGCCCCGATGTCGTGGACCAGCGACTCGATCTCGCTCGCTCCTTCGCGCAGCCGTTCGGAGAGGCTGTTGGCCTCGCTGGCGATCCCGGTCAGCACGAGCAGCCCCACGCCGACCCCGACCGCGGCGATCGTGAGGAAGACCAGAACGGACCCGATTCCCCTCGGAACTCCGTGCCGGCGCAGCCAGTCGACGATCGGCGTCGCTACCGATGCGATGATCCCCGCCGTGAGTACGGGCATCACGATCGTCTCGGTGAGGGCGAGCAACCAGATCGCTCCGACCAGCGCCAGCGCCACCCCGACCAGCAGCCAGGCTGAGAAGCCGAGATCGCGCAACCACTTGGGAGCGGCGAACAGCCCGCTGAGGGCGCCCGGTTCGATCTCGATCACCTCGTCTTCGGCCGGAGCGTTCTCACGCTCAGGGCGACGCAGCCGTCCACGGAATGAAATTCGCCGTTCGCTCATCGACACCGGGGACGATACGAGTCGTCCCCGACACTGACGGGTGGCGGTGACGCCGCCCGACCGGGTCACCTACGTCGGGCATGCGACCACGCTCGTCGAGCTCGACGGGGTGCGGCTGCTGACCGACCCGATCCTGCGCTCGCGGGTGGGGCCGCTGCGCCGCCACGGGCCGCCACCGCCGCCCGGCCTGACGGACGACCTCGGCGCGGTCCTCGTCTCCCACCTCCACCATGACCATGCCGACCTCCCCTCGCTGCGCAGGCTCGACCGCGACGTCCCGCTGCTGGTCGCCCCGCGGGCGGGCTGGTTCTTCGCCCGCCGTGGCTTCACCTCCGTAACGGAGCTCGCCCCCGGCGACTCGGTGAAGATCGGCGAGGTCACCGTAACCGCCACCGAAGCGATGCACCCGACCGAGCGCCGCCTCGAGCGGGACTCCGGCGCGATCGGCTTCCTCCTCGCCGGCAGCAGCCGGCGCGTCTACTTCGCCGGCGACACCGACCTCTTCGACGGCATGGCCGAGCTCGGCGAGGACCTCGACCTCGCACTGCTGCCGATCTGGGGCTGGGGGCCGTCGATCGGTACCGGGCACCTCGACCCCGAGCGCGCCGCCCGCGCGGCGGCGATGCTGCGGCCGAGGATCGCAGTCCCGATCCACTGGGGAACGCTCTACCCGCTCGGCCTGGCGCGGCTGCGGCCTGAGCCGCTGCGCGCCCCGCCGCGCGAGTTCGCCGCCTGGATGACCGAGCTCGCGCCTCAGGTCGAGGCGTGGGTACTGGCGGCCGGGGAGTCGGCCTCCCTCGCGTAGCTCGAGTGCCCGAGTTCGGCGAGGTTGCCGCCTTCGAGGAGCTGGTCGGCTCGCACGGCGGCATGGGCGGAACGCAGAGCTATCCGTTCGTCCTGCACCCGAGCGAGCTGAGCTGGCCGGGAGAAGAAGTGGTCGGGGCGGAGCGAGTCCACCGGATCTTCTGCGACTGGCTCGCCGAACTCGGGCACT
>DATIOS010000002.1:0-6948 GCA_035472915.1 Thermoanaerobaculia bacterium | reverse complement strand
TCGCCGCCGACCGCAATGTGGGGGGCGGGCTCCATAATCTCTCCTGCCTCAACCCCGTACCACCGCCCGGCACCGATTCCGACCCGCGAGTCGTGAAGGCTCTTGCGGCGTATCTGCAATATCTTGCAAACGAATGCGGTTTCATCCAACTCGATGGTCTGCCAGCCGACAGCGATGTCGGCTCGCGCCGGCTTATGCTGGAGAACCTCTTCGTCCCGCTCCATCTCGACATCTCTGCTGATAAGAAAGAACGATTGCCGGTCGGAGCCGCTCTCGCCGTGCATCCGCGTCTTGCGCTCCTCGCGGCGCCCGGTGGCGGCAAATCCACTCTCCTCAAACGCCTCGCGGTCGCCTACGCCGATCCTGGGCGGCGCGACAAGGTCGGCGATGATCTGCCGAAGGCCGACTGGCTGCCGCTCTTCTTTCGCTGCCGGGAGTTGCGCGACCTGGCCCGTGGCTCTTTTGCCGATTTGCTCGGCGCTCTCTCGAAACGTGAACTGGTGCGCCAGCACGCAGTGGCCTTCCGCGCCCACGTCGATCGCGCACTCCTTGCCGGGCGTGTCCTGTTGCTGGTGGACGGGCTGGACGAGATCTCTGATCCCGGTGACCGCGCCGCCTTTGTCTGTACCTTGCGCACCGCGCTTCAGGCGTATCCGGGCATCGCCATGGTCGTAACCTCCCGCGAGGCCGGCTTCCGGCACGTAGCGGCGCACCTCGCCCCCATCTGCACTGCTGCCACGCTTTCGCCGTTCGATGCAGACGACATCCGCCACCTCAGCATCGCATGGCACCAGGAGGTGGTGGGCGACACGGAGAAAGTCCGCGCAGACGCCGAGGACCTCGCAGCGACCATCGCGAGGAACGATCGCATTCAGCGCCTCGCCGTGAACCCGCTCCTATTCACCACGCTGCTGCTGGTGAAACGATGGGTCGGCTCGCTCCCGACCCGCAGGTCAGTCCTCTACGGCAAGGCTGTCGAGGTCCTCCTCATGACGTGGAACACCGAGGCCTACGAGCCAATCCCCGACGACGAGGCCCTGCCGCAGCTTTGCTACGTGGCTTCCTCCATGATGCTCACCGGCGCCCAGAAGATTAGCCGGCCTCGACTGGCCGCGCTGCTGCAGCAGGCGCGCGAGGCCCTTCCCACAGAGCTCGGCTACGTCAAAGGCACTGTGGACCAATTCATCCACCGTGTCGAAGATCGCAGCAGCCTACTAATGATGACCGGGCACGACGTGGAGGACGGCCGGCTGGTCGAGTTCTTTGAATTCCGTCACCTTACCTTCCAGGAATTCCTCACCGCGCGGGCGATGGTCGAGGGCTGGCATCCTGGGCGTAAGGAAGAGGACACGCTCGTCAGCGTCCTCAGATCGCAGGTCGAGAAGGAGGAATGGCGCGAAGTCATTCCGCTCACCGCCGTCTTGGGAGGCAAGGAGACTGAGGCGCTCATTCAGTGGCTGACGGAGCGAGTCAAACAGCTCGACAATAGAAGCGAAGAGCATCCACTCCTTCTCGCGCTCGGCAACTGCTTGGCCGATGAGGCAGCGGCGCGGCCGGAAACTATTCGTGCGGCGGTGCGCGAGTTGGCGCGATTTGGTGATGCCTTAGAAAGGCATCCTTTTACTCCGTTGCTCGCACGAGGCCGCTATGGGACAGATTTGCGCGAGGAGGGCCGGAAGGCGTTCCTGGCATTAACGCCGGCTCTTGTGAATGCCGGACAGGTTTTGTCGGAGGTTGTTTGGTGGCAGACGATTGAAGCCGAGGATGCGGCCGGATACGTAAAGGCGGCTGACCGGTTTACTGAGCTCTTGAGCGGTCTCGGAACGCTGGCGCGATGCGAGGGAGCACTCGGTAGTGCTCAGTTGTGCTTTCGGCTTCGCGGTGACCTGCGCCGTGCCGAGCGACAGGTATGCGCCGAGTCTCTTCGCAGAGCAAGGGCGGCTCTGTTGCCAATGCTGTCCTCAGAGTCAGCGCCAGAGCAGTATGCATCAGCTTGGGCACTTGTTTGGTTTGGTGCGTGTCGGGCCTGGTTACCGACGGAGCGGGATTTGCTCGGTCGACTCTTCACCCTCTGGCGGCGCAGCCCTAAGGTCGAAATTCGAAGGATGGCCGTGTGGGCTTTGGCTACCCAGCCCCTCGCATCGCGTGACGACGGGCGACTGTCCGTCTCCATTCAACGCGCGGAGTTTGAGGACGTGCTTCAAGGTTTTGCCGACCTGGGTGGGCACGAAAAGCCTGGGATCCTCGTCTTGGCTTGGTATCTGCGTGCGCTCAGTGACAAGAAAATCGCCCAACGCATCCACGAGCTAAAAGGCGTAGACGATCGCAATACCGGACTCACGCTCAATGAGCTCTTGGAGCGCCTCGGGGAGGTGCCGCCAGCGGCGACGGAAACTTAACGAGCCGCCGGCGCGAGGCTGCGGACGATCTGTGTCGTCTGGCCGACAGCGTCGCGGGACGCTAAAGCTAAAGTTGAAGATGGGCCTCTCTGTGAGCTTCCGGGTGGAGCGATTCGGGTGGTTGTCGCCCGTAGGGTCTTCAGGCCTGAAGGGCCGAGATCCTTTAGCCTGGGGCGCAGCCCTAGGACAGCGACCCCAATGATTATTATTTTTCAGCCCTGTAGGGGCGAGATAAAGGCCGGATCTCGCCCTTTCAGGGCTGGTTTTTTTGGGGCCTGCCTTCCTGGGGCGATGCCCCAGGCTTAAGGATCTCGGCCCTTCAGGCCTGTGGATGTAACGATGTGGTGTCCGGCGGGTGTTGAAGATGTTGGTGAGTGGGCGCCGCCTCTGAGACGCCCCGGCGGGGTTCCCCGCGGGGCGTCTCTACATTTGGCTGGCATCGGCATCGAGACCTCCGCCCAACTTGCTAACGGGGCGGCGGCGCGAAGCTGCGGACAACCTGCGTTGTGTGGCCGGCGGCATCGCGGACGCTCACGGTGAAGATCGGTTTCTCCGTGAGATTCACCCGCCGCGGCAGGAGCAGGCGCAGGACGGAGCCCTGCGGATCGATCGACTTTCCGGCGGCGAGGTTGGTGCCGGCGCGGAAGGAGCCGAGCTTGCGGTTGCAGGTGACGATGAGGCTGCCGGCGACCACGCCGCTTTCGGCGTCGAAGGCCGAGATCTCCAGGAAGTCGAGGGTTTTGGCAGTCCTCGCCTGCACGGCGGAAGGCCGCACCACGAGAGTCGGCCGCAGGTCGTCCTCCAGAGGCTCCCCGTTACCCGAGAACCAGGAGATCCAGGCTTCGGAACTGACGAAACGTCATGTCGGTCGTTACCATTGAATACCGGCCTGCCAAGGCGAATGCGGCGAGATAGGCATCCATCCAGAGCTTGGGCGACGCAGTCCCGCGCACTGCGAGTTGCTTCCAGGTGGGTTGCACTCCAATCGGCTCGTCCGCCCGGAAGGTGATCCGGTCGTCGGCGAGGAACGCCTCATAGGCCGACCAAGCCTCGCGGTTCGTGAGTGGAGGGTTCCCGTAGGGCGCCAGGACCGAGGCGTTGGTGAGTAGCCGGAGAAAGGATTGCTGGGTCGCGCGGCAAAAGGAGACCGAGGCCGACTCTTCGACCGTCTCCAGCCACTCGCGTGCTGCGGTGTGGTGGGTGTGCTTGGAAAGAGCCAGTGCCAGCCAGACGTTGCTATCGCAGAGAATCACGATGCACTCTGGCTTCCTCTTCGAGCAGCACTTCCGCCACCCGCTCAGGGGTCATCTCCTCGCCAGGTCGGGCCTCATGAGCGCACTCGATGAGCGGCAGTTTGAGGCGTCTCCGGGCCGGCGCAGGCACTCCGCGCTTCTGAATGAGGCCGCGCCTCAGGAGGTCGGCCATCAAGTCCTTGAGCTTTCGGTTCTCCTCAGCAGCCCGGATTTTGACCGCACGCACGAGGTCATCAGGCAGATCGAGCGTCGTCTTCATGCCAGCATCATACCAGGAAGCTGGTTTTCTGGGCCGCTGACACTCTTCCTAATGAGGCGGCGCGAAGCCACGAACGACCTGCGTCGTATGCCCGGCCACGTCGCGGACGCTCACCGTGAAGATCGGTTTTTCCGTGAGATTTACCCGCCGTGGCAGGAGCAGGCGCAGGACGGAGCCTTGCGGATCGATCGACTTTCCGGCGGCGAGGTTGGTGCCGGCGCGGAAGGAGCCGAGCTTGCGGTTGCAGGTCACGGTGAGGCTGCCGGCGACCACGCCGCTTTCGGCGTCGAAGGCCGAGATTTCCAGGAAGTCGAGGGTCTTGGCTGTCCTCGCCTGCTGGGCGGAGGGCCGCACCACGAGAGTCGGCCGCAGATCGTCCTCCAGAAATCCCCAGGGTGAGCCGAGATCGATGGGCGCGCCGAGATCGATCCAGCGTGCGAGGGTTATCTTCTCGTCGAATGTCATTCCCGCGACGCCGCCGGCCGGATGCGCGGCGGAGGGGGCGAAGTCGAGATCGTCCGTCCGGGTCTCGTTGCTCCGGCCGTCCAGGCGCTCGCCCCAAATTTTCCAGGTCAACAGGCTCTGCCGCGACTGGAAGCCCCGCAAATATCGGGTGAGCTGCGGCGGATACCACTGCGATTCACCGCCTGGAGGCGCAGGCGAAAATTCGACGGCGGCGTCCAGGACGAGGCGGTAGTAGGCGCCCGGCCAAGCGACGCCGTCGCGCTCTATCGGTGGTGTGGAGCGGGCGAGGGGCAGCCCGGCGGCCGGGCTCGCGCCGCCGTGACAGGAGGCGCAGCGCCTTTCGAGGATGGGCTCGATGTCGCGGTGCCATTCGACGGTGACCTGATGCGCGGCGATCGTGTGGATTCCCGGCTGGCCGGTATCGGAGAGAGTCAGCAGCGGCGTTGTGTGGGCAAGGTCGGGAATGGCGTAGCCCGGCAGGTCCGCCGCAGTGTTCTCGAAGGCCAGTGGCTGCTTGCTGTGAGCGTGGCAGCCGCCGCAGTTGTAGCGCGCTTCGCCGGGGCGCACCTGATGCCAGGTCTGGGCCATGTTGAGCACCATGCCCCGGCGGTCGAGGGTCTGGAAGGTGACGGACGCGTCGGCGGGAATCTTGGCGAGGAAGCTGGTGTCCTCCTCGAAGGAGCCGTCCGGCCGCAGGACGTGCGCTGCTCCGGGCTTGCGCACGGGGATTTCTCCCAGGATGCGCATTCGCTCGCCGCCCACGACGTAGAACTTGCGGCGGTTGTTCGGATAGCTCCGGTCGGTCGCCGGCAGTTGGAGGAGGAGGCGCACGGCCCAGACGTCGTCGTCCTGATAGATCCCCGCGTCCGTCCCCTGGCGCACCCAGCGGTACGGGGCGAAATCGCCGGTGTTGAAGGGATCGCGGTCGTCCCAAAAGTGGCCGAGCGAGGGCGCCGTGTCGCGCCACAGCAGGGAGGAGCTGCCCAGCAGGCCGAACGGCTCGCCCGGCGTCAGGCGATCGGCGCGGATGGCCTCGTCCGTCAGCTCCGGCTGGGCGACTGGGCCGTCGACGCCGTAGAGCTGGCGCCAGGTCACCACCGGCCGCGGCCATTGGAGATTGAAGCCGTCCTCGGCGACGACGGTGACGAGCTGCGGCGGCCGGCCCGGCTGGTTCGAGGCCGGCACGGGGATCGGCGCGCCATCGGGGATAAGAACGATCTCCGCGTGATAGCGGGGAAAGGCCGTGCCCAGCGAGACGTAAATGCCGTTGTGATTGGCGGGACCCGGCGCGTAGACGGCGAGGAGATCCGCCCTGGCGGGATCGCCCGACGTGCTGGGCGCCGCCGCCGGATGAGTGAATTTGCCGCGGCGGTCTGCACCTGCGCAGGGAGCCGGGCGCTCGATGCCGGAACCGCCGTAGACGTCGTTCTCCCAGCCCGGGCACGGAGCGGGAAGTCGTCGGGCGTAGTGAAGGGGGTGAGCCACACCTGGCCCGTGCGCTCGAACGGGATCCTGCCGTCGCTGCCGGAGAAGGTGGCGTCCGGGCTGCCGAAGTCCGGCCCCGGCGGATCGAGCGGGTAGCGGACGAGGTCGCCGAAGCCGTTGTTGTTGAGGTTGTAGTAGCGGGTGACCACCAGGTCGCCGCCCGGCTTCTGGGTCACGAAGTGGTGGACGAGCGACTCCTCGGAGAATCCGGAGAGGCTCATCCAGCCGCGGCCGTCCGGCCCGATCACCCAGAGGGGGAACTGGCGGGGATCGCGCAGCCCGTGCTCTTCCCAGCTCGAAAAAGCGATGCGCCCGTCGAGCAGCACCTGGGGATGGAGGGCCATGGCGAGGTTGAGATGGCCGATCTGCTCCACGTTGGCGCCGTCGTCATCCATGGCGAAGAGCTGCAGAGTCCGTTGGCCGCTGCCGAGCTCCTTGGGCGGGACGAAATTGTTGCGATTGGAAGTGAAGACGATGCGGCCGCCGCCCGCCCAGGTGCCGCCGGTGTTGAAGACGCCAATCCGCGGATGATTGCCGCTGTTGTCGCCGGGTGTGAAACGGGCGCCGTTGCCGGTGTTGGGGGTGAGGAGCTGGCGGGTGAGGCGGACCAATTGGCCCGTCCCCAGGTTGAGCTTGTAGAGATCCGCGCCCGCGAGCGAGAGGAACGGTTCGTCGCCCCGCTGAGGGTTGACCCGGGTGAGGTCGTGGTACCAGGTGAAGAGCACCCACTTGCCATCGAAAGAGACGTTGAGATCGGCGACAGACCCGGCCGCGAGAGGCGTGTGCGCGGGAGTGTCGATCAGCGACCGGTAGCGGTCGAGAGGAAAGAGCACCTCGCGGACGCCGTCGCGCCGCAACCGCACCAGCTGGCCCCCCGGATCGGGCGTCAACGGCCGCACCGTGTCCGGCCAGACGCTGTTGGTCGTCCCCGGTCCGGCTCCGAAGTACGGCGCCCGCACATAGAGCAGATCGTAAGAAAGGGGATGAACGACGTCCGCCCGGGACGGCGCTGCGGCGCCCGCGAGCAATGCCAAGCCGAGGCTCCACGCCGCTGCGAACGACCACCCTCTCCACCGACCCCTCAGGC
>DATIOS010000001.1:0-11708 GCA_035472915.1 Thermoanaerobaculia bacterium | reverse complement strand
GCGACCGCGAGCTCGAGCAGGGGCCTGCGCTCTCCCTCTGGGCCGCGTCCCTGCCGGAGGACGCCGAGGTCGAGACGTTCCACGCGGTCGCCTTCAGCGGCGACGAGGGCGTCGCGGTGACCGGCTTCCCGGAGCTGGACGAGCCCGACCTCGTGGCCGTCTGCGTCGACTTCACGACCTTCCCGGCGAGCCCGTTCGTCGAGCGGCTCAACGAGCTCGCGCCCGAGTTGCCGCTCGTCGGCGGCATCGGCAAGGCCATCGTCGAGCCCAACCTGGACATCTGGAGCGGCGACCACTGCTCGGTGTATCCCGAGCTCGTCAAGGGAATCCTTTTCAGCAGCTTCAAGTTGAACACTCCGAACGGCGCCTATATGGGCGACGTGATGCCGACGATCCTCGACCTTTACAACGTCAAGCCGACGACGAATCTGGACGGCAGGAGCCTGTTGGTCAAATAGAAGAGGGCGCCGAGCCCGCCGGCGTTACCTCCCCGAACGGCCGAGGGCGTCCTCGGCTCGCTTGCGGTCGTACTCGGAGTTGATCGAACGCGAGGCTTCGAGGTAGGCGTCGCGCGCCGGTCCCGACAGCGAGTACCGGTGAGCGAGCTCGACCAGCAGCGTGGCGCGGTCGTAAGCTGAATTGATTCCCCGGGCCGAATGAATCACCGTGAGCAGCGCTTCGGGAGAGAGATCCCCGCGCTCGACGGCGGCCGAGAGGGCGCGCCGGCGGTCGTAGGCGGAACCGATGCCGTCCGTGGCCTCCGCGTAGGCGCGTTGAACTCCGGCATCGCCGAGCGCGTCCTTATGGGCGACCTTCACCAGCAGCTCCGCGCAATCGTAGTCAGAACCGATTCCCTGTGCCGAATGCAGGAGAGAGGCGAGGCTCGCAGGGCTGAGGCGGACCTTGTCCACCAGCTCGGAGAGGGCGCGCCGCTGGTCGTAGTCCGACTTGATCGACCGCGACGCCTCGCTGTAGGCCTGGGCGCCGGCGTCGTCGAGAGACTGTGAGCGAGCCGAGGTGACGAGCGTTTCGGCGAGGTCGTAGTCCGATTTGACCTCGCGCCCCGCCTGCCGGAGGGCGCGTACGACGACGTCCATCCCCAGGCCACGGCTGGCGAAGAGCTGTGCGAAGTAGAGCCGCTTCACGTAGTCGCCGGGGATCTGCGAGATCTCGGCGAGCACTCCGTCCGGTCCTTGGCGCTTCAGGATCGATGCCGTCCGCTCCTTGGCGGCGAAGCCGGAGCCGCGAACGAAGTCGAGGAGCATGTCCTGCAGCCACTTCTTCCCTTCGGCATCGAAGGCGCGTTTCGTGCCGTCCACTTTCCAGGTGTAGACGGGGCGGCCGTCATCCCCCGGCTCGACGTCCAGTCGCCGCTCGGTGCGGCCGTTCTCTTCGTCGAACCTGATCTCGGCGCCGCGGTCGAGGTGAGCGATACCAGTCCAGTCGTCGGTGAGCTGGAACTTGCCCTCCGTGCGGACTCGCACCCGATGTCCGTCCTTCGACCACTCGTAGGTCTCGTTGCCGTTGAGGCTGAAAATTGACCGGTGCGTGGACTTGGCCGTCGGTGCGGCCGGGGCCGCAGGGGCCGTCGGAGCCGCCGGTGCCGCGGGAGCCGATGGGGCGGACGGCACCGCTGGCTTGGCAGGAGGAGCCGGGGCCGCGGGGGGAGGAGGTGCCGTCACCGCCGGTGCCAAGGCGGCCAGCGGAATCACCACGCACGCGGCTGCCAGCCACGCAGGAACGGCGAAACGGCGGGAGATGCCGCGGCGGTCGCGCCTTGCGTCGAGCACCGCAAGGAGGCGTCCCGCCAGTTGCGAGGGGCGGGCCATGGCAAGCCCGGCGGCGCGGCCGGCACGGAAGGAGCGGGCGATGTCCAGCAAATCTCCGGCGTAGTCGGCAGCTTGGGCGCCGGCCGTGAGCACCTTGTCATCGCACGCCTGCTCGCTTTCGAAACGCAGTCTGCGGGCGGCCGTCCAGACCAGGGGATTGAACCAGTAAAGCGCCCTCACCACCTCGGCAGCGATCTGTGCCGCATAGTCGCAGCGGGCCACGTGGGCGAGCTCGTGGAGGAGCACCGCCCGGCGCCTCGACTCGGGCCAGGCCTCGGCTCCGGCCGGCACCAGGACCACGGGTCGGCGCCAGCCCCAGGTCATCGGCATCGCATTGGCGTTGCCTTGGACGAGCCTGATCGGCCGCCGAACGTTCAGATCTGCGCACACCTGACGAAGGAGAGCGGTCCAGTCCGCATCAACGACCGGCATCGCGTGCCGGCCCCGCCAAGTTACCCGGAGGAGAGCGACGGCGAGCGAGCCCAGGACCGCGAGGCCGCCTGCGAGCCAGATCCCGAACGCGATCGCCTGCCAGGAGACCGCTTCAATAGGCCTCTTGGGGGCGACGCGGTTGGACGCGCCAGGGTCTGTGACGGCGACCACGGCGGGCTCGAGCGTTCTGGCAGCCGGATAAGCCTGGTGGACCGGAGGGGCGACGCTTCGCTCGACGTTCGCGGTCCTCGCGACTTCCTTGTCAAAAGCCGACAGGGGAACGCGCCAGGAGGGGAGAAGAGCCGCAAGGACCGGCAATGCGAGCAATCCGGCCAGGGCGAGTCGCCACACCAGATGCCGAGCAGCGGCGGACGAGCGGCGCAAAGCCAGTGCGGCCGCTGCCGCGAACAGACAGAGGACGAGTCCCTTGAGCGAGGCGTCGACGAGCGCGGCGAGCCAGAGATCGAGCATCACGTTTCCCCTTTTTTGGCATCTTGAATCAGGGTAGCCAGGCGGTCCAGCTCGTCGTCCGACATTTCCCCGGCCCCCATGCCGAGGAGAGCCGTCACCGCCTTTTCGGTCGAGCCGTCGAAGAACGTCCGCACCAGCCGCGCGAGAGCCGATTCGCGAGCCTCCTGGCGTGGGACTGTGGCGAGATACAGATATCGAGGGCCTTCCTGCCGGTGCTCGAGGTAGCCCTTGGCTTCGAGCTTCCCGATCATGGCCCGCACGGCCGAGTAGCTGGGAGGGTCCGGCATCTCGGCCATCACGTCCGCAACCGTGGCGCTACCGAGCCGGTAGATCGCGTCCATGATTTGCCGCTCACGGCGGCTGAGGTCGAGTTGGGCGCTGGCAGCCATGCTGCGAAAGTAGCATAGTGCTGCGAAAATAGCAATGGCCGATTGGCGACGGCCTGCGCGGCGAGATAGATTGAAGCCTACAGAGGAGAACCAATGCCGAGACTGATCGAGAAACCCACCGTCATCGCCGCGGCCGGCAACAAGCCAAAGCGGATCGAAGAGTACGCCGGCCGGGTCAACTCGGGCCACGAGAGTGTCAGCGTGGCCCGCATGGTGTCCCCCGAAGGCTGGCTGGAGCCCGGTCAGCGGCCGGAGTTCGAGGAGATCACCGTGGTGCTCCAAGGCATGATCCGCGTCGAGCACGAGGGCGGATTCCTCGACGTCCACGCCGGCCAGGCGGTGGTCTCGGTTCCAGGGGAATGGGTGCGCTACAGCAGCCCAGAGCCGGGAGGAGCGGAATACATCGCGATCTGTCTGCCGGCTTTTTCGCCGGCGGTCGTGCATCGCGACGAGTGAAGGTTGGCGCGTTTCAAGCCGAACCGAGCCAGTTCTCGGAGCCTGAGGTCTCTTCGCACGTCGAGTATCCTTTCCCCTCATGCCGCGCCGCGATCTCGACGCTCTGCTCTCTTACCTGAGGGAGAACGCCAGCCACTTCTCTCTGGACGCCTTGCGGGCTCAGATGGAGAAGGCCGGACACAAACCCGCCGCTGTCGAGCAGGCCCTCCGCGTCTTCCAGGGGACGGAACCGCCGCCTGATCCGCCTTCCTGGCCGTGGGCGATGGTGGTGGCGTTCGTCGATCTCGGGCTGGTAGGGCTGTTCGCCTGGCTGTTCACGCACGGTTACAAGCAGGGCGGCTGCTCGATCATCGGCCTGCTGCCCGTGCTCTGCCTGCTGGAGTTCGTGGTCGGCCTCACGCTGCTCGCTTCAGGACGCCGGCAGCGCCTGGGCCGGGCGTTGTTCTTCGGCGTCCTGCTCTTTTTCGGCGTCAGCCTGGCGATCGTTTCCGTCTGGGGCGCCACCAAGGTGGGTGGGCTCTCCGGCTCCTGATCCTCGCCGATCCCATATCGTCGCGACTCGGCCTCAAATCGCTGCAAGCGCACGAGGCGCTCTACTCCCAGCGGCGCGGGGGGGTAGGAGAAGAGAGTGGCCTCAACGCGGCCCGCGATATGGGTTGGTGAGCAGGAAGAGTTTTTCGACTTCGCGGTGAATGATGTCCAAGCCCTCGCGCACGGCGCGCTGGTAGGGATCGTCGGCCTCAGCGGGCCGGGGAGCGGTCACTTCGCGGGCTTTCTCCTCCTCCCGCATACGCTCGTTGCGGCTTACGAGGATCTCTTCCTCCAGCTTGGCGAGCGTGACCCCGAGTCCTTTGGCGAGCCGGGCCGAGAGCTTTTCGCCCGGTAGGCGCCGGCCCTTTTCGTAGTGGGTCCAGGCGTTGGCGCTGAGGCCGCCCTCCCGGGCGCACTGCGCCTGCGTCCGGCTTCCCCGCAGACGCTTCAAGGTTCGGGCGACGTCTTCGTTCTTGATCACGCAAGGATCATAAGAGATTTTTTTCTATCGTTGCAATCCAAGTCCAACGTAATCAGTAGGTTACGCAAGTCAATCAGAAATGTTGAGACGGGGTAATCAAGCCCGGGAAAAGTGACGGCATTCGCTACGAAGATGGACGAGGAACGGACAGTCCATGGTCGCGAGGAGTAAGGAATCGTCCGCCGCGATTTGATCGCATGTAGACGCGACCCAGGATGTGGACCGCTCCGGGACGCGGTGGGTACGCCCGGGTAAGCCCTGGCGAATCCTGGAAAGGCCGGACGAAAAGACTGAAAATGGTGGAGCAGAAGGGATTCGAACCCTCGACCCCCACGTTGCGAACGTGGTGCTCTCCCAGCTGAGCTACTGCCCCACGGTGCGGGAGGGCGGTATTGTACTCGGGGGGCCTCCCCCCGGCAAGCGCGAGGTTTTGGACGGCTCGCAGCCTTCGCAGCGATTCAGCAGGCCGGAGAGAGTGAGATCGCCCAGGTGCTCGCCCCGGACCGCGGCCAGATCGCCGATGATCTCGTCCAGCCGCCGCTCGATCTCCCCGCCCGCCAGCTCCGCTCCGCGTTTCGCCCGGTGATCGTAGGCCGCCAGCACCTGATCCACCTCCAGCTCGTTGGGATCGGTCGTCAGCCCGTACTCTTCGTCGCCGTGGATCTTCAGTACCTTCTGGGTGACCAGCGGATGGAGGATGCGCTCGAGCTCGCCGTTGGTGAGGCAGAGGCGGTCGGCCAGGCTCTCGCGGGAGAGGGAGGTTTCGCCGCGGGCGAACCGCCGGGCGATGAGCAGGAGAGCCGCGAGACCCACCCAGCTCGCCTGCACCGGCGGATGGCGGTGCAGGCCCCGCGCCAGCAGCGAGAAGTGCTGTGCCGTGTAGGCCGCCTCGCCGCCGAACAGGATGATGGTCCACATCAGCTCGAGGGAGATCATGAACAGCAGGGCGAAGGCGAAGCTGCCGTAGACGATGCTGACGTTGCGGAACACCTCGACGTAGGAGCCGAAGCCCTGGCGCAGGATCTCGAGCAGGATGCCGGCGAGCAGGCCGCCGGTGAAAGCGCTGCGCAGCCTGACGCGGGTGTGAGGGACGACCCAGTAGAGGGTCGTCAGCCCCACGACGGTGGCGGCGAAGGGCACCACGTTGAGCAGGAACGAGCGCTCGAAGAGCAGCCGCAGCGCGGCCGCCTGGCGCAGCAGGATGAGGCTGGAGAACGTCGCGCCCAACAGCAGCGGCCCCCAGAACAGCAGCAGGATGAAGGAAAGCAGTCGCATGCGCAGCGGCCGTCCCTTGGTGACGTTCCAGATCTTGTTGAGCGACTCCTCGACGGTCGAGAACAGCAGCAGCGTGGTGGCGAAGAAGAGGACGATGCCGAAGCCGCGGATGGTCTCCGCCTGGTCGAGGAACTCGGCGATCTTGTCGACGACGCTCTTGTCCGAGTAGGGGATGATCTGGACGAAGACCTCCAGGGTCCGCTGCGGATACTGGCTGAAGACGCGGGCGCCGATGAAGGTGAAAGCCGACATCAACGGCACCAGCGACAGGGCGGTGACCCAGGCCAGCGCCGAGGCGGTGAGCAGGATGGAGTCCTCGTAGGACTGGCGGAAGGTCAGGTGAAAGTACCGGGCAAGCCGGCCCACCAACGACGGTCCCCCCTCGTCGCGCCGGTGCGGCCGGCCAACGATCGTCATGTCGCCATTGGTTTCGACGTCTACCAAGGCACGGAGTCTCCGGTCGTCGGGAGTACCGGGCGCGGCCACCCCAGCTCTTCGGCGATGGCCGCCGCCAGGGCCTTGCGCGGCGGATCCTCGCCGTGGTTCAGGAAGATCCGCTGCGGCGGCGCCGGCAGCGCGCGGCACCAGCGCAGCAGCTCGTCGCGGTCGGCGTGGGCGGAGAGGCTCTGGAGCTGGCGGATCTTCGCCTTCACCCACACGGTCTGACCCTGGATGGCGAGCGTCTCGCACCCTTCCACTAGCGCCCGCCCCCGGGTGCCCGCGGCCTGGAAGCCCACGAAGATCACCGCGCTGCGCGGATCGCCCAGGCGATGGAGCAGATGGTGAACCACCCGGCCGCCATTCGCCATGCCGCTTGCCGCCACGATCACCGCCGGCTGGCCACGGCTGTTGAGCGCTTTCGACTGGCTCACCGTGCGGACCTGATTGAAGCGGCTCGGGCGAAGAGGATCGTGGTCCAGGGCGTCGAGCTCTTCATCGTGCTCGGACTCGGCGTGCTCGTAGAGCTGTGTCGCCTCGATCGCCATCGGGCTGTCGAGGAAGACGGCACTGGGATCGAGCCGGCCGGCGTCGACCAAAGCGGAAAGATGGAAGAGGACGTCCTGGGTCCGCCCCAGGGCGAAGGCGGGAATGATCACCGTGCCGCCCCGCGCGAAGGTCTCCTCGATGATCGCGCCCAGCGCCTGGGCAGCGTCCTCCTGGGAGTGGCGGCGGTCGCCATAGGTCGATTCGAGGAGCAGGGCGGCCGGCGCCGCGGCCGGTGGCTCGGGGTCTTTGAGGATCGGCACGCCGTAGCGGCCGACGTCGCCGGAGAAGCACCAGGTGCGCCGCTCGCCGTCCGCGCCCTTGGCGGTGATCTCGACGCTCGCCGCGCCGAGCAGGTGGCCGGCGCGGACGAATCGCATCCTCACCCCGGGAAACAGGTCGTGCTCGTCATGGAACGGCAGCGGCTGCAACAGCTTCAGCACCCGCCGGGCGTCCTCCTCGGTATAAAGGGCTTCAGGATTCGGGTGGCGGCTGTAGCCTTTGCGCCGGGCGTAGCGGGCCTCCTCCTCCTGGAGCTGCGCCGCGTCCAGCAGAACGAGCGAGATCAGCCCGCGGCTGGGGCCGGTGCAATAGATGGGTCCCGAGAATCCTTGCGCCACCAGCCGGGGGAGCAGGCCGGTATGGTCGAGATGGGCGTGGGTGACCACCACGGCCGCGAGCTCCGAGGGGCGGAACGGAAATGGCTGCCGGTTGCGCATCTCCAGCTCTTCGCCGCCTTGATAGAGGCCGCAATCGACGAGGACCCGGTGTCCGCCCCAGTCGAGGTGGGTGCAACTGCCCGTCACGACGCCACAGGCGCCGTAGAAAGTCACGCTCGGCATGGCTCCTCCTGGCGGCCGCGAGTTTAGCACCGGAAAAAACCTGCCCGCTCGGCACGATTTCTGCTATCAATTGAGGGTCGACTCTGCCGGGAGCGCCGGCAGACTCTTTTGAATTCCCGCAATCCCTTCTGGGATATGGAGGCAGCCGATGTCCGACCTCAAATCTGATCTCAAAGACAGTGCCGAAACGGCACGTGAAGTGGTTTCCGACGGTGTAGACGCCGCGCGCCAGCGTTTCCAGAAACTGGGCGAAGACGTTCAGGATCGCTACCGGAAGGTATCCGACGACGTGCGGCGGGGCGCCGAGCGGGCCTCCCGAGAGATCCGCCGCGGGGCGGAGCGGGCCAAGGACACCTACGACGAGGTGTCGAAGAAGGCCGAAAAGAGCTACCGCCGCGTGCGCTCGCAGGCTCACAACGTCTCGCGCGAGGTCAGTCTCTATGTTCGGGACAACCCGGGCAAGTCGGTGCTCATCGCCGCCGGCGTCGGCTTCCTCCTCGGCTTGCTGACCCGCCGCGCCACCCGGGACGACGACTAGGAACCCTGCGTGGCAGAAGAGACGAGCACGGACATCAAGGACGACGGGGACAGCAAGGACAGGGAAACCGCCAGATTCTGGCACCGCTGTCCGTGTATCGAGTCCCTGCTCGTCCTTTACGTCCGTGTTTCTTTCTCGCCGCGCAGGCTCTTCAGGTAAGCTACGCCTTCGAAGGCGAGGGAGACTTGCATGGAAATCATCGAGCGGGATTCCATCGTCGACGAGCTGATCGATGAGCTTGTTCCGGCGGAGCTGGATTGGGAACGGCTGGTGGTGACGTACCCGCTGCCGGCTTTGGCGCTGGCCGCCCTCGGCGGCTTCTGGTTGGGCCGCCGCCACGGCCGCGAGATCCTCAGTGCCGTCTCCACCATCGCGGCGGTTCAGGTCTCGGCCAACGTTCGCGAGATCCTGGGCCGGGAGCTCGGATAAGTTCCTGCGCACCATCCTGCACATCTCCGACGTCCACTTCGGACCCCCGCATCTGCCTCGCGTGTCCGAGGGAGTGCTGGAGCTGATCGACCGTCTCCGGCCCAGCTTCGTCGTCATCTCCGGCGATTTGACGCAGCGCGCCCAGCCGGCGCAGTTCCGGCAGGCTCGCGCCTTCGTCGACCGCATCCCGGTGCCCAGCCTGGCGGTCCCCGGCAATCACGACGTTCCCCTCTACCGCGTCTGGGACCGGCTCTTCAACCCTTTCGGCGCCTACAAGAAGTTTTTCAGTCCGGAGCTCGAGCCCGTCTATCGTGACGACGAGCTGCTGGTGGTGGGGATCAACACCGCCTTCGGCTGGACGATCAAGGACGGCCGCATCACGCTGCGCCGACTGCTGGAGGTGGAACAGGTTTTGCGCTCCGTGCCCGATGGCACCTTCAAGGTGGTGGTGGCCCATCACCACCTCATTCCGCCGCCCAACTTCGGCACCCAGAACGTGCTCATCAACGCCTATGAGGCCATCAACCTGTTCTCTAGCGCCGGCGTCGACCTCGTTCTGTCCGGGCACCTGCATCAGACCTATATCGGCAACTCCGAGGAGTTCTATCCCAAGGGCCGGCCGCCCGTCGTCATCCTGCATTCGGGGACGACGACCTCCAGCCGCGGCCGTGGCGGCGAGCGCGAGCGCAACACGTGCAACTGGATCCAGGCGGACGAGAAAACGATCGTGGTCTCCCACTTCCGCTGGCATCCCAACCTCGAACGCTTCGCCGAGCACAGCCGCCACTGGTACCCCCGCCAGGAGGTCGTCCCCTACACTCTCGACGGCCTTTCCCATCAAACCTCGGCCCTGGAGCGTCCCGCGGCGGCGGAAGATCCGGTGCCGGCCCGACCGCCGGCCTGAGGCCGGTGGCCCTGCGCTATGATCTTCGTTCAACCTTGGGAGGACTGAATGGCTGAAGAGCCTGGAGAATGGGACATCATCAAGGTCGTGGGCACGACCGAGGAGGCCACCATCGTGGTGGGATTCCTCCAGAGCAGCGGCATCGACGCCGAGGCCGAGTCACTTCACGCCAGCGAGTTTCCGACCGATCTCGGAGACCTGTCGGAGATCCGTATTCGCGTACCATCCGAACAGGCGAACGACGCCCGCGCCCTGCTCGACGCGCGCGAGGATATTGCCACCGGAGACGAAGGGGAGGACTCCGGCGAGCCGCTGGACGATGAGACGGGAGAGGACCCGCCGGGAGAAGGTCCGGGCAAGCCGTGAACGCGCTGGAGGGCGGCAGCAGCGTCGGCCGCTATCGCATCGTCAGGTTTCTCGGCGCCGGCGCGATGGGCGAGGTCTATCTCGCCGAAGATCCGCAAATCGACCGCCAGCTCGCCATCAAGACTGTCCGCCTCATCGGCCGGCCGCAGGAGATCGACGACCGCAAGAAGCGCCTGCTGCGCGAGGCCCGGGCCGCCGGCCGCCTCCTTCATCCCAACATCGTCACCCTGTTCGACGCCGGCGAAGCGGAGGGTCTGCTCTATCTTGCCTTCGAGTTCGTCGAGGGCGTCGACCTCGCCGGCCGCCTCGACTCCGACTCGCGCCTGAGCCTGCGCGACGTGCTGCGCATCGCCCGCCAGTCCGCGGATGCGCTCGACTATGCCCACAGCCAGGGCATCGTCCACCGCGACATCAAGCCCAGCAACATCCTGCTCGACCGCGCCGGCCGGGTGAAGATCGCCGACTTCGGCATCGCCAAGATGGCCGGCCAGAGCACCGAGCTGACCATGGTCGGCTCGGTGATGGGCAGCCCGCAGTACCTGTCGCCCGAACAGATCAAGGGCGAGGATCTCGATGGCCGCAGCGACATCTTCTCGCTCGGCGTCGTGATCTACGAGGTGCTCTCGGGCAAGCGGCCCTTCCAGGGCGACACCATCACCTCGCTCGTCTATCAGATCCTGCACAAGGAGCTGCCGCCGATCTCCGAGCTGCGCGCCGTGCCTCCCCGCCTGGAATCGCTGCTGCATCGCATGATGGCCAAGGACCGGGAAGATCGCCTGGCCACGGCGGGAGAAGCGGCCCGCGAGCTGGGCGTCATCGAGATGGAGCTCTCCGACGAGACGCTCTCGGCCCCGGCCGCCGCGCTGGAGCAGACCTTCGCCCTTCCCCGCAAGGCGTCGACGGGCGCGCCGGTTTCGCCGAGCTCGCCAGGATTGCCGATCCCGCCGCCGCCCCCCTGGCTCGCGGACGCGCCTCCCACGCGCAGCACGGTGGCGGCGTCGCCTGCCACCACGCCCAGCTCCCCCCGGCCGGAGGCGATGTCGCCGAGGCCGGTATCGCCAGCAATGCCGCCGGCAACTCCCGCGCCGCCGCCCGCCGCACCGGCTCCAGCTCCCGTCCAGGCCGCGCTCGCACCGCCGCCGCCGCTCCCAACGCGCCCCCCGAGCTCGAAGGGACCGTTGATCTTCGTCGCCGTCTTCCTGCTGGTATTGCTGGCCGCGGTGGCGGGCGGAGGGTGGTACGCCTACCAACACTGGGTGAAGCCCAAACTGATGCAGCTCGCGCAGTCGAGCGCAACCCAGGAGACCCCGGCGGTCACTCCGGCCGCGGCGCCGGTCTCGCCGCCGCCGGTGACGGTTGCTACCTCGCCATCGCCGGCTCGACCGGCGCCCCCGCCGCCCTCGTCGCCGACTCCTGCGCCGGTGCAGCCCCGACCGCGGCCCGCGCCCGCCGTGAGCCCGAGCCCCACCCCGCGGATGCCGGCACCGATTTCGCCGCCCGATCGGCCGCGTCCGCACGACCGCGTACCGGTTCCGGCCGCTGGCGGTACATCGTCGCCCGCCGCCCCCGTTCCCGCCGCGCCTGAGCCTGAGCCCGAGCCAGAGGCGCCCGCTCCCGCGGCCCAGGCCGCGGACCGCACCGTCCACAGCGGACTCACGGTGGCCTTCCATGTCTCGCCGCCGGATGCCTTCGTCGTAGTTGACGGCCGGGTCATTGGCACGGCGGAGGACTGGAGCGGCCAGAAGGACGCCCGCACCTACACCTTCCCCGGACCGGGGACC